>DATCTV010000014.1 GCA_036567785.1 Desulfomonilia bacterium
GTACCCATCTCAGTCGATACGATATAAACATTTCGGCATTGATGCTATCGTGTGTAGTCCTGAAATTATTTCGCGCCCGACCTAGTTTTATAGTGTTTAAATTATTCATATAATTTCACAACCCAAACAGTCTATGGCCAATTGCGAAATAAGCTTCCAATGGCATTTTTCGCCTGAAAGCCCTTTCTGGAGTCTCCAAGCTTTGGAAATTCAAGCTTCCATGAGGTCTATCGTTATACCAAGTGATAAACTCGTCGAATGAATGAAAAGCAGGCCTGTGCTTGACGTATTCTCCGAAAAACCGTTCCAGCTTTCCGTTTGTCTGAGGATGCTTCGCTCTGGCTAATATAGGCTTGATGCCATATTTTTTGAGGTGATCTTTGAATTCGCTGTTCCAGCTTCCGTCGTCATGGATTCTGTGGGCTCCAAACTCGCTGCCATGATCGAGTATCAGCTCCCTCAAGGGACAGAGCCACCAGAATTTGTCCACTAATTGGTCGATTATCAGCATGCTGTTCTCTGTATTGATCTCGGTGAACTCCCCTCCGGCCAGCACCATCCTGGATGCATCATCCAGAATTACGCAAACCTTGACATCAGTCCCATCCCATTCATGCCAGTCAATATGCCCCGCTGACATGCTGTGCTTTCGTTCATAACGAACCCACTTCCTGCGATTCTGTTTCTTTAGATCTTCCTGGGCCAGGCCTGCTGCCTTCAGGTACATGTGTATGCGATTATGTGATATGATATGCAGATCTTAAATTGTTTCCGGATCACAGTCTCCAGCATGCGCGCTCCAAAGCGGTAGCGAGCATGGGCTGCTCTGATGACCTCTGTCTCTTTCTCAGTGAAGGGTTTGCGGGGGCGACCAACTTTTTCGCCCAAGACAGGTTCTTGCCCGGTCTCCTTGTATTCTTTAATGATCTGCTGGACTCTCCTTTGTGAGACCTTGACATCCCGCGCAATCTCTTTTGTGGGCACCCTTTTGCGGTTTTGACGAAGAATATAGCGAACCTTCGTCTTGTTCAATTTCATATCTTGGACTATGCGCCCAAGCTTAGATGATAGGCGAAATAATTTCGGGACTCTACAAACCTTTCGCAAGGTGAAAAAGGCACCTTCACGTTGATATAAACAGTAGGCACGGCGACCCATGAAAAAAGAAAACCCTACTTGTGTAGGGTCCTAGAATTAAAGTAGTTTGAAATCATGGTTTGTAGGTGTCCATATTGGAACTACCAGAACATTGTTGTATGTATACAATACATCTTGTGTTGCCAGCTGCGATGCCATCTTTGCTGTATTACCATTTGCAAGGTAATTAAAGAATTTCGACATATACAGGCTATTTCCTGCGGAATCGACACTGTAGGTATAACCACCACTTAGCCATTCTTTATTCTTGACTGCATTAGCTATGGGGCTGGTAGCCTTTGGATTAAATGAATCGCATCCCGCAAAAATTGCCAATCCTCGAGGATTTTTTGTGAACATCGATGCTAGCTCGTGTCCAGTTACCACTCTATCAGATTCCGCGGCGTTTGTAATTTCTATTGCATTAGGTCCCATATGTCCTTTGATTGCAGAAATGTAATAGTCGTCCATTGTACCTACGCGAGAATGCGTCACAGCCGAATCTCTATAGTATGTAACTGCCTGCCCCTTGTTCATCAAAGCATTGAATGCGTCATTTCCCCAATCTTTATAGCCATTTTTGGTGACATATTCGGCACGGAAGGGATCGAGCAATAATGCGGTGCGATAAGACGCCGCATTTGTGATTGGAGTCAGAGATAAACTGGATGAATAAGCTTTGCCCAATACAGATCCTTTTAATTGGGCATAATTAGTTGTCTTGAATCCGAAATCGCCCCCACCAGAATAGTATGTACCTGAGTGTCCATACATCTTGGCTTTGTTTTCTACGTGGGTGCGGAATAAGGCGCTTGTACCGTACGCTCCAGTTGTGCTTCCATAAACACCGGCGTAAGTTTTTGAGCCGTAAGAATCAACATATGGGTTGTATATTACAGCAGGCCTGCTAGTAGTGCCATATGCATCAGTCCAATGATATGCATTCTCGCCCTCTTTATTGTGCGAATACGCATCGAACCAGATATAGTTTCCTCCTGTGCCATAGTTCGCAGATAACTTTGAGAAGACGTGATCGGTATAGGCAGTTGTTTCGGTATATAAATTGCTTACAGATGATTTTCCAACCCCTGTCGGCGAACCACCTGACGCCACAGTTGATGCATAATCGCCTTCAAGATTTGAACCATAGCTACCGCCTGTGAAATATTGGGCATTGGCGACATTAAATTTTAGCCATGTACCAGCCGAGGTTGATGATGGTGACCAAGTGTTCCAATCATAATTCCAAGTGGTAACTCCGGGAATGCCAGTAACGCTCCTGTATTCGGTAGCCTTAGCCCCACCAGATTTGGCAGTCTTCGATATGCTACCGTAAGGCAAAGAACCAGATCCATAAAATGTATTAGAGATATCTGCATCAGTTGGATTCAGTCCTATATGCTCGTTTGCATAATCGTCGACAGTAGCTCCATAAACGACATGTGTTGAAGAGCTACCTTCATTGCCTCCGGTCGAAGCTGAGAGTTCTAAACCAGAAGTCAGCGAAACAATAATTAAAACAATCAGTGTTAATAATAAAGCTCCTTTAATTAGTTTCACGTTATTCCCTCCACCAATTTTTTTCTTTGATGTAATTACAGTCAGCAATTAGCATTAGTAGATGATAAACTTTACTGTACTTTCCAACTTTTCGCTTTATTTATAATATACGCCAATTATTTTAAATCTTAAACGTGATCTTAAAATTTAAAGTTTTTATACTTGGATTAATTTTGCTTGCATGGGAGTAGAATATGCTGTGTCGCCTAATTTTATATTATTAATATTTTTGGCTCTAAAATTTATAATTCAGTTTAAAATAACTATCTATATGCTCATAAGTATATTATACAAAATGGGTCGTGTACTTTCTTAACTGAAATATTTTAATACTACTTCATCAATTAATAAGTTGGGATAGCGATGAATTCGAATCTTGATGTTTCACTATTTTGGTGCTGGCAGAAGGATTGTCCAGACTTCGGAAAAAAAGGTGCAGGAAACATAGTTTGAAAGAACGATACGGGAAGGACAACAGAGCGCTTCTCAAATGCAGAACCTGTGGCCATTGTTTTAGCGAGACTCATGGAACGCCGTTCTTCGGCCTTAACACTCCGATTGATGAGGTTTGCCGAACACTAGCTCTGATTCCAGAGAAAGGAAGCATTCGGGGAGCTGCGCGGATTTCGGGGCATGATAAGGGCACAATATGGAAGTGGGTTGATCTCGCTGACAAGCACTGCAAAGAAGTGAATGATTATTATTTGAAGAATCTCCGTCTCGATCGCGTGCAAGTAGACGAGCTGTACTTTCCAAGTTTTTCACTTCAACCACCAACTTTATAAACTGAATTCAATTCTTGCATAATCGATGAGCGATATATATCTCTTTAGTGCTAATATTTTGCTATTTAATAACATGTGCTTTACCTCTTTACTGCATTGCGTATGCAAAATCAAAAACTTGGAAACTACAGTAGACGAGATATGGTCATATATAAAAAAAGGAGAAAAACGTCGATGCCAACGATTCGAAAGAGGATGGTGAGGGAAAAAGAACCGCAGAGGATTGCATCAGACTATTCAGTGACATCGAGAAGCGTCGCGCAATTGATTCACCAATTCCTGTATTTACATCCGATAACTGGGACCCTTTCGAAGAAGGTCTTCTCAATGTCTATGGCTTCCTTGAGATACCACCCTATTGCGGTATCGGGAGAAAGCCAAATCCGGTTCTTGTCCCCTACCCTAACTTGAAGTACGCAAAGGTCTGCAAGAAAAGAAAAAACGGGCGGATCATAGAGGTGATACAGCGTATCGTTTATGGCGACCCGGTGGAAGTAATGCGATTGCTGGGAGCCGATTCCGGCGGAAAGATCAATACTGCATACATTAAGCGAATAAATCTCACAATTCGCAACTCTTTAGCGAGATTCGTGCGCAAGAGCATGAATTGCAGCAAAATCCTGAGAAGGCATACTCACGCTCTGGACTTCTTCCAAGCATGGTACAATTTCGTCAAACCTCATAAGTCTCTCAGGTTAGAGGTCAATCAAGGTAGAAAGAGATGGATGCAGAGAACTCCCGCGATGGCTGAAGGACTCGTTGATCACGTCTGGACCATCAAAGAACTGATGACATTCAGGGTGCCCCTTCAATGAAACGAGTACACTACCCAACTTCACATACGCGTTCAAAGACGCATTTGGGCATCCGCGAGATCATGGTTGTCTTTGTGTCGAGATCAAGTCTCATGGCACAGATCAGCCTTCACTGCCCATATCAGCCTTGCCTATGGCTCTATGGTTTTTTCATGCTTTGGACATGATCCTCGCCTGAGGATCATGGGTTCTTTGCGGTTCCTTTATAGCAGGTGCAATCGAATACCCCTTTGGCACCGGTTCCAAAGCCCTTCTTATCGAAGTACATCATGTCGTTCCAGCCCTCATAACAGCATGGAAGCCAACTATCAGCCTCATCATCGGTATCATTGGACTTTTCGAATACAGATCTCATCTCTATTTTTCGTGAAAGATCATATGTACCGTAATACCGTTCTTCTCCTTCGCTTAGGGCAGGATAGTTCTGGTGTTTGACATCATACTGAGAATCTCTGAGCCTGTAGTTTAAATCCGCTATGCCTGTAGTTTTGGCCTGGATTAGGTAGCCTAAATATTTTGTGGGCTTAAACTCTGCCAGGAGAATGGAATCATTGGTAGCTAGTACTGTGGCGTTCATCCTTTGTAACCAGATGACAGACCTTTGCTCCTTGGACAACTCGTGGTTGTATAGGAAGTTCGCGCCTACAAAATCTCCGTTATTTCCTTCAAAATCTCGGTTATTTATCTGTTGCCCCGAATAAGCTAGGGTTCTACTGGCTTTTAAGAAGACCGGCCGTTTCTCATTTTTGTACTCGATTGTGTATATGTTCGTTCCGACGGGCTTATCGACGGTGATCTCGATTTCGTCTGGATAAACAGTAGATTGCATCTTTATTTCATCCGTGGATTTGTAGTTCCCTTCAAGGGCATTTGTCCTCTCTCTTAGTCGTACGTCGTTAGCTCCAATTTCTTCATAGTAGGATTGGTATGGACTTAGGATTCTCTCATGGAATTCTACAGGTGATATTTTACCGTCAACTGAGCTTGAGAGGTTAAAGCTAATGTTGCTGCTCTGGCGATAGATGGACCAATGAGACGAATTGGTGTCAACACTACTCGACCAGTAGACTCCGCAGACGTTTGAACTAAGTGAAAATACTACGAGGAGAATTACCAAACCCCTATGCATCATATGGAACCCTATGGCGAGGACTCTAATAAAGTTTACTGTACTTTCCAAGTTTCTCCTAATTTTTTATTATTAATAATATATTCAACATTAAATTTTTAATCCTAGACCCTTAAGCACATGAAGTAGT
>DATCTV010000015.1 GCA_036567785.1 Desulfomonilia bacterium
GATCTGGGCGTCCACGCTGACCTTGGATTCGCGGCCCTGGTGGCAGGTCATGCACAAGGCTTCACGTCCGAGGCCGGAGATGACGACACCGGAGGGGAAGGTGACCGAGGTATAGGCAGAAGAAGCAGCGTTATGGCAGGAGACACAATCGATGCCCATGTTGGTCTTGGCATCAATGGTGGCTTCGTTCTTGCCTGTGGCCAGGAACTCAGCCAGGCCGGCGCCGGCATGGCATTTGGCGCAGCTGGTGGGGACGACGGCTGGATCTGACGCATCCCAGTGACGGAAGGCTTCGGAATCACTGGCGGCATGGCCGGCAGCTTTCCAGGCATCCATGTAGGGGACAGCCGGACCTGCTTCAGCAGCCGCCGGGCAGGGCGTTGCTTCGGGGCAGGTGGCAGTCGGGCAGGTGGGGCAGGCGGTCGGCTCGGCTGTCTTTTGGCAGGCAGCCAGGAGTAGGGCCAGGCCCAACACCAGCGCAACAAGAAGTAATACACGTTTTTTCGACATCTGGTTCTCCTCTAAGAGAAATTTTCAATGCTTGTGAGAAATTGCGCAAACCAAAGAAAGAATTTTGGGAAAAGCCACCACCACCTTTCCGGGAAGATTTGTCCTGAGTTTTGTTAATCAAAAAACCTGCCTTCAGAGAGACAGAATAGGACAAAGTTTATTATAATGGAGAGATTGAATGAATTCAAGATTAAAATCCGGTAAAATCGAGTTAATTTGCCGGATATCACGAAAATGTAGGATGATTGTAAGGTGGCGGCAGGATGAAAAAGTGGTGCTTGACGGGGAACGGTAACGCGCTTATAATATTACCTGCGCATTGCGGGGTGGAGCAGAGGTAGCTCGTTGGGCTCATAACCCAAAGGTCAGTGGTTCGAATCCACTCCCCGCTACTAAAGTCAAACCAGAGTCCGTCGGGCTCTGGTTTTTCGTTAGCCTGGCGCACAGCGGTAGACATTTTTCCAAAAATGGAGGAATTTCTTATGAACCGCAGTTCGCCGGGTACGTCAAAATCCAAAGTTTCACTTTCCTTAGCCAAAGCCATCGATGGCTTCCTTAAATTCAAAACAGCAGAGGGATTAAGCCAACGCACAATTACCTCCTATGAGTTCACTCTTGGTCATTGGTTGAAATACATCGGAGATCGAGAGGTGTCGGAAATTCAAGCTTCCGACCTTACCGGCTACATGGCCTGGTTGAGAACCGAATATAAACCGAGACGTTGGAACGGAAGCTCCGATCCGCTGTCCGCTAAATCCATCCGAAATGTGTGGGTGACGTTTCGATCCTTTTTCGGTTGGCTGCAGGTGGAGTTCAAATTCCCTAATCCTGCAAAAGAAATCACTGCACCCAAGTTTCAAAAACATCCCGTTGAAACATTTACGAAAGAAGATGTGGAAAAACTTCTGAAAGCCTGCGTTTACTCGCGCGAATCGCAGACTGAGGAAAGGAAGAAGTTTGTGATGCGCCGGCCCAGTGCCAACCGCGACCAGGCGATTGTGTTGATGTTGCTGGATACTGGATTGCGAGCAACTGAGTTGTGTTCTCTGATCATCAACGATGTGGATCTCAAGACCGGAAAGGTCACCATCCGTCACGGAGTGGCAGGTGGCGCAAAGGGCGGAAAAGGACGAACTGTGTACCTGGGTAAGGTTGCGCGAAAAGCGGTTTGGCGTTATCTTGCCAGCCGAGAAGATGGGGACGATCCCGACGCCCCCCTCTTCATCAGCCATGCGGATCGAGCTTTCAACAAGGACAGTTTGCGAGTTTTGATCAATCGGTTGGGAGACAGGGCAGAAATCAAGAAGGCTTATCCGCATAAATTCAGGCATACTTTCGCCATCACCTACCTGCGCTCTGGAGGAGATGTTTTTACCCTCCAATCGCTGCTCGGACATGGATCGCTTGATATGGTGCGCCATTATGCTCAAATTGCCGAAGTAGATGTGGAGCAAGCGCATCGCAAAGCCAGCCCAGCTGATAACATGCGTCTGTAACCAGGAAATCTTCATTGAGCCAACTTTCCTGCGATAAACATCAATGCCTTTTTCTGGCTTTCGCGATCAAGCTTATTAAGGAAAACCTCAAGCTCATCACCCGGCGTGGATGTCGCCTTCCCAGACAGACCCGCAATGCGCTCTTGAACATCAGAAGAAAGCATGGGAGCGTAAGTGCTGTCCGTGATCTCGATACTCTCGTGCATCAGGTTCATGGAGACTGCTTTGTAATCCGCCATAGTCTGAGCATGAAGTAACCCGTAGACGGCGTGTCCATGCCGGAATTTGTGAGCTGATTTGAATTCAAGGTTTGCAATGGAAAACAACAACTCCAGGCGTTTTTGAAGCGCCTGAGAACGCGTCTTTCCAGGTTCATCCTGTGAAAGAAACTGATCCCCCCAGGAATGCGCGATCGGTGCATACCAGGGACTTGATCCAGGAAGTGACTTACGAACGAATTCATCCCATTGGCGGACCGGCGCAAGAATTTCAGGAATGTTCAACAGAAAAGTAGTCGCCTTCTTTCCATTCTTGGTATGAACGCCCAGTTCTGGCCATTGGCGAAGTCTGAGATTATCAAGATCAACAGCTTCTATTGGTAATGTGGTAAAAGCGCTGGCACGCATGCCAGATAGGAAGAGCATTGCAGCAGCTGCTTTGTCGCGCAATAA
>DATCTV010000016.1 GCA_036567785.1 Desulfomonilia bacterium
TGAAGATGACCTCCAGATCGCGAATCATCTCCCCGATGCTGGAAGGCGCAAGCCCTCTGAGAACAAGCTCCTTTTCGAATTCTCCGGTATGCTGTATCATCGCCGCACGATCCTTTCATTGGAATAATCACATTGTCACGGAGAGCCTGCCCATAGGCTCCCCCAAAGAAAATTTTTCTTTTGCCCCCAATTTTTTTATTCTGATGGGCGGGGTTCTGTCAATGCCGCAGCCTTTTTGCTTCAAAAAGGTGGCTCGCCGCCACTGCAGGCGGACTGACACAAGAGCGAGCCAGCATTGACAGGTTCTCGTCCATCAGGCACAATTTCTTCGGGGCAAAAGAAATCCGGCATAACCAAGGGATTTTTCAGGGTTTTCCACTTTTTTGAGGAAGGGTCAGAGAGGCATTTTAAGGGGGCATGCAGAGACCTGAATGACTTGGAGAAGGGAGATGGCTGTCCGGAGCCGGAAAACGTCGTTCAGCGACCTCTCAGGGGGAGAAAAAGGGGAGCCTGGCTTATGCTCCCCAGGGATACTCTTTGCGGGGGCGGTATGCTTTAATGAATTAAAAACTCGTCGGCAAGCGTTTCTTCTTCATATTTTAATGCTATATACATCTTTACTTTATTGCCGTAAATGGGTTCTCCGCCTTCATCTTCTTCGGAACGTTTTTCTATCCATATTTTTTTATTTCTCCGATCAAAGATGATAATACCCTCCGAATCATAGGGCTTATAGCTAAAAATGGCTTTATCATTGTCATCGCTTACTTTTTTAACTTTTATTGTCTGAAGACTCATTTACATTTCCTTTCTTTTTCCCAATTATATATTTTATTAGTTTCATCATGAGCATCTTCATATACCATATCTCTCTCTTTCATTAACCTTAATTCCATAAGCTCATGGTTTATAAGCGTCATATCACTTTCTTTTATGTTTTTTCCGGAAATCATTCTTTCCCAAGCCATTGCAATGTCATAATCTGGATCAAATCTCGATGGAACACCTTCTCTAAACTTGTGTGTCTTAATAAAAAGATGTTCCTTGACATCATTGACTAAACTTTCATCAATACCCATATTTTTGGCAATCTTTTGAACATCATTGTTATTGTTCCTAATCTCATTGTATTTTATTTTCGCTTCCTTTGCGAGTTTTATCTCTCTAAAAAAATCATCATAGTCTCTTATTCCTGTCCTTCTTTTGCCCCCAACATTCTTATTTTCTGTTTGGATGTCTGTGATACAGCTGTCAGATATAGGGGGAAACTCGATATAGATAGCCCTGCTTATTCCAATGCCGGGCCGATCTGTATTGGATATATTGATGTTGCGCTCCACATCGGCATTAACTTTTTTATGACTTTCTCTGGGAAGTGCTAATTTTCCGGGCTTTCCGAAATCTTTCAATGCTTCACACAATGCTCCGGCTATGGCAGTGCTTCCTGAAAGAGGGAAACCGCCACCAGACAGGGCAAGATCTTTAATTGTCGAGATGGATATCTTACTCTGGGGGCCGGGAGCATTCCACGATGGCCTGCGGCAAATGTCCGATGTTGACAGGTTCTGCTCTGCTCTACTTACGGAAGACAAAGAGTCTGCTGTTGAAATTTTTGTCAAAGAAAGGTCCTGGTTGGCTAAGAACCAGGGCTTCCGTTTCACTGTAGCGAAACCGGTTATGCCTGTCTGAAAAGTGCCGACTGGGTAAAGAATGTTGTTCAACTGCACCCTCATATGGTTTTCTGCTAATTCTCAGTATAGCTGAGCGATGTTGATAAAAGATGAAAAATCCGTTACGGTCCTGTAAGATTTTTGTTACGATCGCGTAAGATGTCCGGAGATCTTGAGGTTCCAACAGCAATTGGGCAAAAAACAACGATCTTGAAACAATGTCCTTTTTGCACAAACCCGCAAAAAGTCCAGTAAGAAAAAGGGGCGCCAGGCTTATGCTCCCCAGGGATACTCCTTGCGGGGGCGGTACGCCACCTCCCAGCCTGACGGCGTGCGATGGCAGCCGAGGAGGCTGAAGCGGGAGAAGTTGCCGCTTACGAAGCGTGCGAAATTTCTGGCGTCACTGGACTGAGCGAACGGGACTCTGTAGACCAGCTCGCCCCACTGGTTGACTGTGTGCCATTTGGCCTGCTGCTGCATTGCCTTTGAGCTCCTTTCTGGCTTTTTTATAGAAACACCCGCCCCGGCAAAGGCTTCTAATGTCAAGCCCTGGGCGCCGGAAAGAGGTCGGGGCTGCAGAGAGGCGCCCAACGTATAAAATTTTTTTGAAGACAAAAAAATTTTAGGAGGCTTGGGGCTTGACCAACTTGTGGCGGGTACAATGAGAAGAGCCAGAAAGCACGATAACGTTTTGAGCGTAAGAACGGGGAAAGTGTCGAGTGGCTCGCGACGAGGTAAGGAAAGCTGCCAGGCTGCCTCAGAGGAACAGACTTACTTGCGGCTCGCAGGTTTGTTCAAGGAGATCAGACTTTCGCGTGAGGGTTAATGGCGATACCTGCGGCAACAATGCCATATTTTGCGCCTTCGGGCGCAACAATATTGCGTTTTGCCGCAGAAAGCTCACAGGATCAGAGTAACGCCGGGGCAGAGGACTTTCGTGCGCCTCGCAGCTCGGGTTGCCGAGAGCCCGGCTTGCGGGTGAGGAAAAGAAGAAGTAAGGAAGCCTCGCGGGTAGGGGGCGCTGACCGGGCCGAGCGCCGCAGGGGAATGAAGCGTCCGGCTTTCGATTGGTACAGAAGAATCTCAAAATGCCGCCCAGCAGAGAGGCCATAGTGCCCGAAGGCCGGCACTATGGCCTCGGGGATTGAGGAGCAGAGTCCGAGGGCGCGGCGGGAGTTCATGCGGTTGGTGGCGGCGAAGGACGCAGTGCCGGTCGAAGGGATGCCAACGACCAGGGGCGC
>DATCTV010000017.1 GCA_036567785.1 Desulfomonilia bacterium
AAGTGAAGGAATACCTGAACATATGCCCCGAATTCCTCTATATGTTCAACGGCCAGGACGCCAACAAGGACTTCCTCAGCAACGGTTACAGCAAGCTCGGTTATGAGGCCATAGGCGGTTTGACCATGATTCTGACGTTCTGATTATTGAATTGAATGGATTTTCTTTAAAATGTGGATGGGGCAAGTACACATATCCCATCCACATTTTTATGAAAGATTACCTCGAAAAGCTGAGCTGTCGGTGAGCGTCATAACGTGGAAAAAGTCTGCGCAATCTCGAGGCTCAATTTTCCAAGCGCGCTGCTCATGCCGGCCACGTAATCATTGTAATCAGACCCCTTCAGATCCTCGGAGATTATCGTTTTTTTAACGAGTAAGGTTTTTTTTGTGTCATTATCGATGATTATCCAGCCGGCCTTCAGCATTACGCTTTTGCCAAGTGTCCCATCAAACTGCTGGATATCGAGGATAAGCTGATATGAAGAATTGATCCTCCGGCCAAGCTCGTATGGGACAACAGTCATTGATGGGAGAAGAGTCGCCATGTTATCCGTCAGGGTTCTTACGAGGTTGTCATTCAGACTGCCCGCCCACCTGTCATATTCTGATATGATAACGGCGTTCTTACCTGATAATGTGGCAATCTGCGGCCTGTTAAGGACAACAGGGATGGTGATCGGGCCAACACTGATGGTTTTGTTCTGAAAAGATGGATTAAGAGTCTTGAGGTCTTCCGCCGAAGAGGGGCTGAGCCTGTAGAATCTTGACGGCTGTGAAAAACTGCAACCTTCAATGCTGTACAGAAAAATCATCAAAAGGATAAAAGAGAATTTCTTCATTTGCCTTCTCCTTTTATTTTCTCCTTACCTCTAAGGAGCGATTCAGGGTGACGCTCAAGATAATCAGCCAGGGATCTCATGGATGCGGCTATTTCACTGAATTCTCTTAAAGTGTCTTCGGCCTGATAGGACACCTCTGTATTTTCGGACATGAAACGGTTTATGGCGGCAAGGCTGTCGTCCACTTTTTTCAGTGTATCCTGGGCCTTTTCTATAGTCTGTCTTGCGTCCGATGCTATCTGACCGGGAGTTCCCTCCTCCATGGCAAGCGTCTTCTGGGCCTGGATCATTGTCTGCCTGGCTGCATCCGAAGTTTCTTTTACATTCTGAAGAAGCGGGATAATCTGCGAATCCATTTTCTGCAGAAGTTCATGCGCCGACTTGCCGGCAGCCATATATGAATGAAGTCCTTCTTTGGTTTCCGGAGAATTTATGAAATTTTCGATTCCTTCTATTGTTTTTATGAGCTTTTTCGCAGTCTCCTTCAGATTGAGGTCCTGGATCGCCTGGGTAAACAATTCAAGCTGTGTCGGTATTGTCGGGATCTCTTCGTAATCCTTGAGATACCTGTGATATACGGGTTTTATTTCAGGGAAGAAATCCAGAATGATTATTAGCTGAGATGTGACGATACTCTGGATTGTAAGCTGTGCCTTCAGGCCCTTTTTGATGAAAAATGAAATCTCATCAGGGGTTCCCATGATTGCCTTCATGGTGTCAAGACTCGTGATTGAATCCGGTTCCAGTTCGACAATAACGACACTGTGGAGCGCCTGATCATTTTTTGTATAAAAGAGTTTTATGTTTTTAACTGAACCCACCTGAACACCCTTGTAGTATACACCTGCTCCGGGGTTGAGCCCTCTGATTGACTCATCGAAATAGAGCGCATACGGATAAGTGCGTTTGAAAAATCTTCCCCCTGACAATATAATAACTGTTATAAGCATCAGGCTTATCGCACCCACAACAAAAAGTCCGATCAGTTTAAAGTTTGCCCGTTTGCTCATGATAATTCTCCTTTTATAAAGTGGCATTCATTGTATGTCTTCACACATCACCTCTGAAATGGACATGCTTTCGGCCCTGGTGAGGAAACTCCTCACGGTGAGATTTTTCGATTCCTTGAGCAGCTGTTTGGGGTCTCCCCTGGCAATCATGGTTTTCGTTGCCGCATCAAGAAATATCGAATTGGTTCCAATGGTGAAAATGCTCGATAGCTCATGCGTCACTACAACAATTGTCGTACCGAGGCTGTCTCTTATCTGCAGGATCAGTTCATCCAGCAGCCTTGAACTTATCGGGTCCAGTCCGGCGGAAGGTTCATCAAAGAACAGGATCTTCGGGTCGAGTGCCATTGCCCGGGCAAGTCCTGCGCGTTTTTTCATGCCGCCGCTGATTTCACTTGGATAATAATCTCCAAATCCCTTGAGCCCTACCATTGCAAGTTTGAGTGCGGCAATCTCGTATATTTCTCTTTTTGTAAGCCGCGTGAATTCCTCAAGCGGCAGTGCGATGTTTTCCGCAAGTGTCATTGAACTCCATAGCGCACTGCTCTGATAAAGAATTCCAAAGGATCTCATTATGCTTTCCTGTACATCAGGATCGCATTTATAAAAATCGATACCATCATAGTAGATATTTCCTATTTCAGGTTTCCTGAGGCCAATCATATATTTCAACAGAGTGCTTTTCCCGCATCCGCTGCCCCCCATTATGATAAATATATCGCCCCTGTTGATGGTAAAGTTCAGATTGCTTTGAAGTACATAATCTCCATATGCCATTGTGAGGTTTTCAACTCTTATATGTTCCGTTGAATTTTCAGTCTTCATTCTCATATCCCCAGAACCGCACATATATAAGTAATGAATGCGGTTGCAACGACTATACTCACAATACCGGTTACGACAGCCGAGGTTGTAGATTTGCCGACTGAGGCGGCACTCCTTTCGCAATGCAGACCCTTGTAGCACCCTGTTGTGGAAATAAGGAATCCGAACACGGTACTCATGATCAGTCCAATCCAGAGATCTTTGAACCGGATGGCGTTAACGGTCTGGTGGTAATATGATGCAAAACTGATATCAAACATCGTGGTTCCGACAATGAACCCGCCGAATATTCCGATGATATTAGCATAAAGTGATAAAAGCGGAATTGCTATCGTGAGCGCGATTACCCTCGGCAGAACAAGAAATTCAACAGGAGATATTCCCAGTGTTCTTAAGGCATCGATCTCCTCATTGGTCTCCATCGTACCCAGATGCGCTGCATATGACGCGCCTGTCCTGCCGGCCATTATTATGCCGGTCATTATTGCACCCATTGAACGGACAATCCCAATGCCTACCAGATTTGCAATGTATATCTGAGCCCCGAACAACTGCAGCTGAATTGATCCCACGAATGCAAGGATAAGGCCTATGAGCAGGCTTATGAGAGATACGATAGGCAGGGCATCTATGCTGCATTCCTGTATAATAACAAAAAAATCCCTTGCCCTGAAACGTGCCATGCCTGCAAAGAATCTGCCGAACGAAACGATCAGTTCCCCTGTGAAGATGAAGAAATCCCCGATAGAGCTCCAGAATCCATAGGACTTGTTTCCCAGCAATTCCAGAAAGGGAATCTTGATGCTGTCATGCCTTACGCCTGTTTTCTCGGGGACAGCCAATGCAAGCTTGATCAGACCTGCAATCTCAGGCGGCAGGTCGTTCTGATTGGATTTGATTCCCAGTTTGCGGGTATATTCAAGAATATCTATTATAAAGACTATCAGGGCGCTGTCCCAGTCTGTAATTCCTGACAATTCCAGTTTAATACCCGATACGGGTTTGTTCTCGTCGAAGAGTGTTTTGACAGCGGAGAAATCAGGGATCCCTGAAGCGCTCTTCCATTCACCAGATAGAGTCAGAATCAGAGTATTGTCAGCAAGCTTATTAATTTCATAATTGTTCTTCATATTCATTATAAACTAACATCGACCTTTTATTTCCGGAATATTAGTATCATTTCATGTCGATGACATAAGGTTTGGAAAACCGGCAGCAAACGAGCTTGAAGCATGTCAATCAGGAGTCGGCGAGAAGGGTTCATGGGACTTGTTTCAGGCTGTTTGAAATTATCTTCTGAAGTGTCACCTGCTTATAAACAGACGGCAATTTATTTTTAATTTTTCTTTGATAATGTCCGATTATAGCTACTATGAACTCAGTTTTTTGCTGACAGATGAACCAAGGACAAAGAGTCTCTCTGCCGGAGGTTTTTAGATGGAGCTGGTTTTACTTCTGATAGCTGTTCCATTGATATCGGCTATCCTTGCAGCTGTTGTCCGACTCCACTCAATAAGGAATATCATCATCAGGGCGTCCTTTGTTTTAATGAGTTTAATTTCCATATATTTACTAGTAACAATGCTTAAAAGTGATACGGTTTATTTTACTTTCAATTCGGATCTTATAAGCAAAACCATGTTTGTAATCGAGGCGGCAATCGCAGTTTTCATAATCTGTCTGGGGATTAAATACAGGAAATTTCTAGCCATTGTTTTTGTAACCATCCAGTTTTCTCTGTTGTCCTGGTATGAATATAAATTTTCTGGTCATTCGGATGACCTGCCGAGTTTTTTTATTGATAAGTTTTCAATCATAATGGCGCTTATAATAGGTATAATAGGCGGCCTGATATGTATCTATGCAATCGGATACATGAAAGATTATCATGCCCGTCATGCTGAAATCAAAGACAGACAGCCGGTATTCTTCTTCATCGTATACGTATTCCTTGCGGCAATGTTCGGAATAGTGTTTTTAAACAAACTGCCATGGCTCTTCTTCTGCTGGGAAATTACAACATTATGCTCATTCCTGCTTATCGGATACAGCAGGACCAGGGAGGCAACCGATAATGCATTCCTTGCGCTCACTATGAATCTTGCAGGAGGTGTTGCTTTTGCCCTTGCGATAATATGGCTGGCATCATCAGGAGTTGAGCCATGCCTCAGCGAGCTGATCAAATCTCCCAAAGGCACAGTAATGATACCGGTTGCGCTCATATGTTTTGCGGGCATGACGAAATCAGCCCAGCTGCCGTTTTCATCATGGCTTCTTGGAGCGATGGTTGCTCCAACCCCCACATCAGCGCTGCTCCATTCGAGTACAATGGTAAAGGCCGGTGTTTATATAATTATCAGACTGTGCCCTCAGTTAAACCATACCCTGACTGGCAGCATGCTGTCTTTGATAGGGGCTGTTACATTCCTTTTCGGGGCATTTATCGCCGTTTCGCAATCAAATGCCAAAAAGATACTGGCATGGTCAACGGTTTCAAACCTGGGGCTCATCGTGGCATGCGCCGGAATCGGCACATGGGAAACCGTATGGGCTGCTATTTTTCTAATAATATTCCATGCCGTTGCAAAGTCGCTCATGTTCCTTTGTGTCGGCACTGTTGAAAACCGGATCGGCAGCCGCGACCTTGAGGATATGGATAACATAATAGTCAGACTGCCGAAGCTCGCCGTGATGATGATAATCGGCATAAGCGGGATGTTCGTAGCCCCCTTCGGGATGCTTATCAGCAAGTGGGCGGCAATCAGAGCTTTTGTTGATGCTAACCGTATATTGAGTCCGATTCTTCTCATCATACTGGCATACGGAAGTGCCGTAACCGTTCTGTTCTGGTCAAAGTGGATCGGTAAAATGACATCTGCATATACTCACAGGACGGCAAGAGACCCGATGGAAGATGAGATTTCAGCAGATGAAAACTTCTCCCAGATGGTTCATGCCGTATTGACTGTATGCGTATGCATAATGTTTCCCCTCATCTCAACGGCTCTTGTCGAACCGTATATCATAAGCATATACGGACATTCATTTGACATAAACCGAAGCAATTTTGTCATAACCGGTATTATGGTCGCGCTAGTGATACTTCTGCCTGCCATCTCCGTTCCAAGACATAAGAGCCATTTCCGGTATGCAGCCCCTTATATGTCAGGACGGAATGAATATACGGGCAGAATATTTGACGGATCGATGGAGACGAAAAAACAGCTCGAACTCAGGAATTATTACCTCGGCAGGGTCTTCGGCGGGAAAAAAACAGAGAAGATAGGGACTGTTCTGGCGGCATGCCTGACAATCCTTCTGTTTGGAGTGAGCCTTATATGAAGCACTTCATTATAGCTGTTGCGTATGTCATTCTGGCTCCATTTATAGGAGGAATTCTGTTCGGGATTGACAGAAAGATAACGGCCAGGATGCAGAGACGGGTAGGGCCGCCGCTGCTACAGCCCTTTTATGATGTCCTCAAGCTCCTTATGAAAGACGTACAGGTTGTAAACAGGCTTCAGATCCCTGCCATCTTGTGCCACCTGGTATTTACGATTATAACCGGTTTCCTCTTTTTTGAAGGGAGCGATATCCTTCTGACAATGTTTGTTCTGACGCTCTCGGCAGTCTTTCTGATAATTGGCGCCTATTCTTCAAGCTCCCCTTTCAGCTTCCTGGGGGCAGAAAGGGAGCTGGTTTTAATGACTGCATATGAACCTATGGTACTGCTCACGCTTATCGGGATCTATAAGGTCGTGGGCAGTTTCAGCCTCTATGGCATCATCAGTACCGGCATTCCACTGATCATTTATCTTCCCGGAATTTTTATCGGTTTCGTATATATTTTCACGATGAAGCTGAGAAAATCGCCGTTTGACATATCAGCATCACACCATGCACATCAGGAAATTGTAAGGGGTCTTACCTCTGATTTCTCAGGACTGACTCTTGCCATGATTGAAATGGCCCACTGGTATGAAACGGTTTTCCTGCTTGGCCTCATATATGTATTTTTTGCATTCAATCCGTTAGCCGGGGTACTGATTGTAATCGCGTCTTATTTTCTGGAGATACTTGTTGACAACACATTTGCCCGGTTCAAATGGGACAAGATTCTTAATGAGGCGTGGTTGGTAGCCCTGATTCTGGGTGGCGGCAATATTGTCGCACTTTATGTAATTACAAGAGGTTAAGATGTCTTTTTTAACAAAATCACCATGGCTGCTTCATTATGACGGATCAAGCTGCAATGGATGCGATATAGAGGTTCTTGCCTGCCTTACGCCGTTATACGACATTGAAAGATTCGGCATCATCAACACCGGAAACCCTAAGCATGCAGATATTTTTCTTTTAACAGGATCGGTTAACTTTCAGAACATGGATATAATCAGAAACCTGTATTCTCAGATTCCCGACCCCAAGGTTGTTGTCGCTGTCGGCATATGTGCCTGTTCAGGCGGCATCTTTGCCGAGTGCTATAATGTTCTGGGAGGTGCCGACAAGGTGATACCGGTGGATGTGTATGTGCAGGGATGCGCGGCCAGACCTGAAGCGATAATAGATGGTGTGGTAAAGGCACTTGGCATCCTGGACAGGCGTTATAAGGATCTTAAAAAGATCAAGGTGGCTTCATGAGAGCTGATAAGAAAATCATCGAGATAGAAATCGGGAACTTGATTGGCAAGATCTGCAACATGAAAGAAGCAGATGCGCGTCTGGTGCAGATATGCTGCGTGAAGGAACCTTCAGGTCAGGGTCATTTCGAATTGCATTATACGTTTGACATCAGATATCAGCTGACGAGCTACAAGGTAACAATAGAAACGGAAACAGAAATCCCAAGCATAACAGGTATATATCCCTGCGCCTTTCTTTATGAAAATGAGATGCACGATCTTTACGGCATCAGAATAAAGGACATCAATATCGATTATAAAGGTACATTTTACAAACTGGCCAAGCCGAGACCTTTCAATCCGGAACCCGATAAACATAATGAAGCTACAGGTAAAACGGAGCGAGCAGATGGAAAACAAAGCTGATATAAAACGAACAACCATTCCATTCGGTCCGCAGCATCCTGTTCTGCCCGAGCCGATTCATTTCGATTTTGTTCTAGATGACGAGACGGTAATCGATATTGTTCCTTCTATCGGCTATATACATCGCGGTTTGGAGATGCTGGTTCAGAAAAGGGAATATACGGAATTTGTATATGTGGCGGAACGCATATGCGGGATTTGCAGCTTTATTCACGGGATGGGATATTGTGAGGCTATAGAAGAAATTATGAAAGTGGAAATTCCTCCCAGGGCAAAATATCTGAGGGTGATCTGGGGTGAACTTTCAAGGATTCACAGTCATCTGCTTTGGTTAGGGCTTGCAGCGGATGCATTCGGTTTTGAAAACCTTTTCATGCAGGCATGGCGCGCTCGTGAAACAATACTCGATATTGTTGAAGAGACGACAGGAGGACGCGTTATCTTCGGGGCATGCAAAATAGGCGGAGTGAGAAGGGATATTGATCCTGAAATGCTGAAAAGGATTGTCAACACTCTTGCCGGATTTGAAAAGGATATCAGGGGAATCTCGGATATCTTCCTTAATGACAGTTCCGTCAAACACAGGCTTTGCGGAATAGGTGTCCTCTCGAAGGAAGATGCCTGCTCAGCCGGAGCGGTCGGTCCCATGCTCCGTGCAAGCGGCGTTGAATTTGACTGCAGAAGGCTTGGTTATGATGCATACCCGGATATAGATTTTGAAATAATTACAGCCAGTGAAGGCGATTGCTATGCAAGATGCAAGGTTCGTATCGGTGAGATATTCCAGTCGTTAGGGATAATCAGGCAAGCAGCAGGAAAGATTCCTGCAGGGGAAATTTCGGTACAGGTAAAAGGCTCTCCTGATGGGGAGGCGTTTGTCAGATTCGAGCAGCCAAGGGGTGAAGTAGTCTATTTCGCAAAGGGAAACGGGACAAAATTTCTAAGCCGGTTCAGGGCGAGGACACCCACATTTGCAAATATACCTGCAATGATTAAGGTCATGAAAGGATGCAATTTTGCAGATGTTCCCAGCATCATACTAACGATAGACCCTTGCATCAGCTGTACAGAGAGGTAGAAGATGCCCTATTTCATAATGGCCGGCAGGACAATGAAGAACCTGTTCATGAAACCTTCGACAAGGCTCTATCCTTCCCGGAAGAGGCAGAGCTTTTCTGCAACGAGGGGCCATATTGATATTGACGGTGAAAAATGTATTTTCTGCGGGATATGCCAGAAGAAATGCCCTACAGGGGCCATATCTGTTGCACGCAAGGAAAAAACATGGGAAATCGAAAGGCTCAGGTGCATCGCCTGCGGCTGTTGTGTCGATGCTTGCCCGAAGAGCTGCCTTTCAATGAAGGGTTTATATTCATTACCTGTAACAGAGGCCGAGGTGGCCCAGACAAGATATGAAATAAATGGAGTTGAAACAGAAAAGACTGTTGAACCTGAAGCAGAAAAGAGTTGATGCTGTAAGGGAAGTATTCTTATGCGCATTAAATAAGAAAAAGGAAATTCCTTTTATAAAAGGAATTTCCTTTATTTCATTATCAATTCAAATTCGAATTTATTCAGCGGAGGTTGATTTCCTGCTTCTTTTTTTTGCAACAATGCCAGCGGCCAACATTCCAACTCCGATGAGTGTCATCGTGGCCGGCTCGGGAACCGGAGCCGGAGCTGGAGCCGGAGCAGCAGGATTGTATGTCAATTCGGCGTCTGCACCGTTAACGTAGAAGTCTGAAGCCAGAAGTCCGGTATTTTCAACCCTGACAACTATCTGGCCATTGATAAACCTTGCTGTAAATAATAAATCCATATCATCGATTTCCCTGCTCATAACTTCCTGGCCATTGATAAAGGCCCTTCCGTATTCAAGCCATATATCTCCATCATCTCTGAATTTGATTGTAAGTTTTCCGGTTAAAGGTGAGTCATCAGCAGGCGGATCAAATGTAAAAGTATGTGACCATTCGATAAAGTCGCCGCTGTTTTCAAGGTGATGAACATGGCCGCTGCCGTATGAAATCAGCTTGCCTGTTCCATTGCCCGTGGATATTGTATCGCCTGGATTATCTCCGAAACTGATACTGTTTTTGAGTGTGATTGGAGCTGCTAGAGCAGAACCGGCCATAATGAAAATCATTGCTGTCAATGCTGCAAACACTTTTTTCATTTAAAAAACCTCCGTTGTTTTTCGTATGATGAATTTAATCTAATAACTTACTAGCAACAGGCATGCCTGAATTTGAAAGATGATGGATTAAAAAAAATAATAGCATGTAACTATCGGTTATTGCTGAATTAGATGATTATGAAAAACAGCTTGAAGATCCGGATAGGAAGAATTTAATGAAAAAATATCAGATAAAATATGATGATTGCAGTGAAATATTTCACATTGATAGAAAAACATTCTCCACTTTATCTGTACTTTCTTTGTGTATGACACTGCTGATATTTAAAAATCACCTTACAATGAACATATATTCAATCTTGAAATCACCTTGCGGCAGACCTTCCATGCTGGATGTTATTGAGAGTACAATCTCTTTAGAATCAGTGGAATCCGGTGTCTTAAATTCAATCGGGTATGTCATGTTAAAGCCATGCCTGACTTTTAATGTGAACGTGTTTCCGGCAATCACATCACCTGTTGTTTTATCCGTGACAGACCATGTGATTGTCTGGGGTGTGTCAGCAATGAAAGAATCATTCGTGATCACAAGATTACGTTTAATTTTTTTTGAGGCAGGTAGAACAACCGGGCCGAATGTCCCGTCAGGGTTGGATTTTGTCCTGGTATAGTCATAATCGAAGACAGCAACAGGGTGGCATGATTCTTTAATGTTTTTTACCAGCATGTCTTTCTGTTCCTGAGTGTACAGCATATGGTAATAAAGTTCTGTCGGGTGCTCTTTTCCCTGCGGGTCAAAGAAGTGCCAGGCCCAGTTCATCTTATATGGCCGCATATCGGAAAAACCCAGTATTCTCATTGCGCGGATAGCCATGCCCTGCATTGCCTTTGCCTGGTCCGGCGTTTGTTTTGTCCAGTCACGGTGGCGTACAACCATTGTTTCGCCCACCCCGCATGGCACATCTTTAACCAGGAAAGGCCTGAAGTTGCATATCGCATCATCATACCACTCAATGTTGGGATCATCAGTAAACAGCAGCCCTGTGAGCGACGGGTAATGCCAGTTGACGGTCTCGGGTTTGAATCCGGAAAGCCTTAAAAGTCCGGAATCTCCATCCCAGTTGACCGGACGCGGTTCAGTGAATGTGCTGTCGGGTTTTTTTATGGTATCAGACTCTTTTGCCGGGTATTGCAGCTTGTATATCTGGCACAGTGTTAGATCGAGAATGTATAAAAACATCTCGTTTTCCAGAGACCACATAACAATCGAAGGATGATTTCTTTCAGCCCTGACCCATGCGTCAATCCAGGTGGCGCTGTTTTTCAAATATTCAAAATTAAACCAGGATAAAGGCGGTATGATATCAATGCGTGCATATACGGCAGTTTCTGATATGACGAGGATTCCAAGCTCGTCGCATAAATCATAGACAGATTCTTCAGGGGGCGCCTGATGAAAACGGATTGTATTGATATTCAGATCCTTTATTCTTCCAAGAGTATCCCGTGCGGTGTCGGCCGAGAAATATTTCAAAGCCCAGTACCTCGGACGTGATGCCTGATCATCGACATTATCGCCGATCAGATTCATGCGCATTCCATTGAGCATGAAATTGCCGTTTTCTATCCAGACCTCTCTGAAGCCGAAGCGGTCTTCCCTTAAATCGACAGGAATTCCTGTTTCGTCAATCAGAAGAGTGCGAAGCGTATAGAGATATGGATTAACCGGAGACCAGCATATCGGATCATTCCACTTTTCCACAACTGCAGTTTTTATGCTTGAGCGGGCAGGAACGATCACTTTTTGAGCTTTTGTCTCTATTGAGGTATCACCGTTGCGGTTTATCGCCCGGCTTATTACCCAGACGATCTTGTCAGTATCGAGTGTATTGGTTATCGTGTGTTCAAGGACAAGCTCTTTCTGCCTGGTGGAAGTGACTATAAACGTATCATCAATATAAACCGATGGCATGGTCTTAATAGCCACGGGTCTGTAAAGCCCTGTAATATCCGTATGGCTGTAGTATCCTGAAGGCCAGTTTGGGTGAGTCGTGCCGCCTTTCATCAATGCGGAACCGTCGGTCAGTTCAACCCTTAATCTGTTGATGCCCCTTTTTACAGCCCCGGAAACATCGAAAGAAACCTTCATATACGGACCAGTATGAGTTCCGCAATATATATCATTAAGATAAACATCGGCCTTGTGATGAATAGATTCGAATTCAATCTTTGTTACCGCTCCCGGCTCGGGAATATCGATATCTCTAAGATATGTACCTTTATGGATTTTTCTTTTTTCCCAGTTTACTCCTTCAATTATATCAAGCTGGTAATCAGGCGTACCGTCAAGATAACCCGGAAAGCTTTTGTATCCTTCCCATTTGGGATATGCCTCCCAGAATCCGGGCACGGTCACTTCACGCGGTTCATATCCTTCAGGGATGAATGTCCACGTGCCATTCAGACTGTTTTCCGATCTCAAAGCTTTACCGGGTTCCTGCCATTGGGGAGTGATGTAAGTTTTGGCATTGTTCAATCCGGAGTCAGTTTCATTCATTTCATCGGCAACCAAAGGGTCATAGCTGTTGCTGGAACAGGAGGCAAGGATAAGAACCGAAACTAGAAAACACAAAGATATTATATGGTATATTCTTGAAAAAATTACGTTCTTCATTTCTTCATTCTCCTCAAATTGTCATGGCATGTATGAATCTGATAAAATAAATAATAATATTTATTTAAAAATTGTCCACCTTGCAGTTGCAAATTTGATTGAATCCCTGCATACACCTTGCAGGGAGTTATATATGAAGGGTTTTCCTAAGTGGCTCGTAAAGACAAATTTTTTCCTGGCAGTGCCGATTGTAAATTTTGGCAAAAAAGCCGGAAGTATTCCTTTAATTGAAAAAATTGTTAACCTGTTTTTTATAAAACCTTTCAATCAGGTAACAGCCGTTCCTATAAAGCATGTAGATATAAATGAAAGTATAGCTGCGGGAAGCTCTGCGTTGCCGCTTGCCGTAATTGAAAGGCTTATTGAATATGCCTCGCATGTCATGGTTCTCGATGAATGCGTATGCAGATCATATTACAAGAGAGATCTTAATGATATCGGCTGTATGGTCCTTGGAAAGGCGGCCCTTGATATCCATCCTTCAAACGGTCGTATTGTAAGTGTGGCTGAGGCAAAGGCTCATATAAGAAAAGCAGCGGATGCAGGTCTTGTGGCAAATGTAGCACATGTGTGGATTGATCCTGTGGGTTTTGGCGTTACAAGCTTTAAAAATATGCTTTTCATATGTTTCTGCGGACATGATTCATGCCTTTATACGGATAATCTTGATAAAAGATGTTCGAACCTTGACAAGGCTTATAAAAGACTGGACGGTATTTTTGTTTCTATTGACGAATCGCTGTGCTCGGGTTGCGGAATATGCGCTGAAAAATGTTTTGTTTCCGCAATCCGGATGAAAAACTATAAAGCTGTCATAAGTGATGTATGCAAAGGATGCGGAAGGTGCATCGATGAATGCCCTGAAAAAGCGATACGTCTTGAAACGGGAGATTTCGACAATGTTTTCAATCAGCTATTAAAACGGGTATCGAGCCTTGCAAATATAAGATAGGGTTCATTAAAGCTATTTCTTCTCTGCGGTTTTTACCTTATTAAAGATGACTGACGATATCTCATTAAAATTTCGGGATACCATGTATCTACGAAGTTCAAAGGGGTCGGGGTTTGAACTCAACGGCAATTCCACAGGGCCCCAGACTATTGTGAACGCGTATTTATAGCCTGCTTCCTTGAGTATCTTTTTCGCAGAATCGTTTCTTACACCGTTCGGATATATGAAGACTTCAATATTACGGTCTAACTTTTCCTGGAGCATTTTCTTTGGCTTGTAGATTTCATTTGTGAATGCTTTCTTGTCGGTGTTGAAAAGCTTTTCATTTAATGGAAGATGGTAATAGCCGTGAGATGCAATATCATAACCTTGATCGGATAGCCTTTTCAGTTCTTCCCAGTTTAATGCATAATCCTTTTTGCCGATGAGGTTGGGATAGATGCCTAGCAGAGGTTTGATCCCCATCGGTTTGAAAACCTTTTCATCAGCCTCGATGATGCTGCGGTTCCCGTCATCGATAGTGATAAGGATATTTTTCTGTCCTTTTACAAGCCCTTTTTCGATCTGCGAGAATGTAACGAACCGGTAGCCGTTGTTTTTGAGGTGGACCAGCTGATTTCTGAGCTCGCTGGTGGATACATCCGTTGGGATTTTATCTTTTCCATGAAATGAATGGTAGCATAGAACAAAGACACTTCCGCTTTCTGCATTTTGAGCCCCATGGAGAATAGGGTTATTCAGTGATAAAAATAAGAATACAGTTAAAATAAACAGAGATATTTTGATTTTCATTACTGTGATAAATCATGGAATAGAAGTCCATGCAACAGGGATTATGTTAATATTTTCATTGTGTTTTATATTACCGGACATGTCAAAAAACATGCTTGCAATATGAATCATGATTCATTAGTATTACCGCTTATTATTGGGGAGTGGGCATTGATGGAAAATCCAAAGAAAGATAAATCGATTCTGCAGATGGCTGACCTTGTAACAATGGGTATGGCCATGGTGCTGTGTATTGTAATGGGGCTTGTTGTAGGAATATATCTTGACAAATGGATGCAGACCGAACCGATATTTACCTTGGTGTTCATATTCGGGGGAATTCTTGCAGGTTTCAGGATCATGTACAAGACTTATATGAAGTTTTTTGCCCAGGAAAAATCAAGGGAATCCCAAAATGATACAGACAATGACTAAGGAACCATCAATAAACAATGTTATATATCTTACCATTGCCGTTTGGCTTGGGATGTGTCTGTTGAGCCTTCCCATCGGCGGATGGGATTATGCTCTCGGTATATTTGTAGGCGGTGCAGTAGTATTTGTAAATTTCAACTGGATGCACTCCCAGGCCGTAGCCGCGGTTACCATGAGCAGGAAGAAAGCCAGTATATACATGGTAATCAAATATTTCTTAAGGCTCGGCGTGACGGCAGTAATCATATACGCATTGATGGTTTATACGAGAGTCAAGATTCCGGCTCTGCTTATTGGCATATCAACAGTCGTTATAAGCATATTTGCTTATATGGGCTTCTCGATAATATTCAACAGAGGGGAGTAGTATTATGGAACATGGTTTTCTATGGCTTAATTTTATCACCGGTCCTTTAACCGAGTTTTTCAACCATCTCTTCAATACCGCTGATCCGGCAACTTCCAGTTTCTTCAGGGACAGCAATAATTATAATCAGGTTGTTTATATGTGGCTCTACATGCTGTTTCTTACCCTGATGGGATTTCTTGCTACCAGAGCGATAAAAATGGTTCCCGGTGCGCTTCAGAATTTCATGGAAGTTGTTGTTGACGGCCTCAGAGGACTTCTAATTGATAATATGGGTCCTCATGGAATGATATTCTTCCCTCTTATTGCAACAATTGCAGTTTTCATATTCACTGCAAACATGGCGGGTATCATCCCCGGGTTCTTTTCTCCTACAGCTAATATGAATACGAATGCCGCAATGGCGCTTACGGTTTTTGTGCTGACGCATATTGTCGGGGTCCGTATACATGGCTTCAAGTACCTGAAACAGTTCATGGGGCCGGTATGGTGGATGGCGCCGATTATGATACCTATCGAACTTATCGGACACCTGGCGCGCCCTCTGTCCCTTACAATGCGTCTTTTCGGTAATATTGCAGGAGAGGACCTTGTCCTCGGCGTTCTTCTTCTGCTTGTACCATATGTCGTACCGTTGCCATTCCTTGCACTTATGATCTTTACTTCGGTGCTGCAGGCATTTGTATTTTCACTTCTTGCAATGATGTACATTAGCGGTGCAATGGAAGAAGCACATTAATTCTAAAATTGAAAAATATATCTGGGAGGAAAGGTTTATGAAAAAAGTTTTTCGTGTTGCAGGGTTGGTAGGGTTGTTTGTCTTGGCCGGAACATCAGTGGTTATGGCTGCTGGAACTGCAGCAAGCCCTGAAGCGATCAGCTTTTTCAGCTGGTGTGCAGTGGCCGCAAGTATCGGAATGGGAATAGCTTCTTTTGGAACCGGTATTGGCCAGGGGCTTGGCGTACGCGGTGCATGCGAAGGCGTGTCAAGAAATCCAGAAGCATCCGGCAGGATCATCACGGCGCTTGTTCTCGGTCTGGCCATGATGGAATCACTGGCTATTTATGCCCTTGTTATCGAGCTTATCCTTCTCTATGCTAACCCGTTCCTTAAGTATGTGATTGCTGCCTAAGATTAAGAAAAAGATTCAGAAACCATAAGGCATGCCGTCCTCTAGACGGCATGCCTTTTTTATTTCAATTATCCTTTGATTATCCCCATCGGTTTTAATTTTGCAATCTTTATGGCAACATCTGCACCGGTCATTGTATCCACAACCTTTGACACATCCTTGTAAGCATCAGGCATTTCCTCGACAACCGTGGCGCGAGATGCCGCGATAATGTGAACTCCTCTTAGTTTCAAGCCATCGACTACGGCCCTTTCATTTGCGTGTCTTTTTGCTTCGCTTCTTGACATCAGCCTGCCGGCTCCATGGCATGCGCTGAAGTAGGTATCTTCCGCTTTTTCAGATCCAACCAGTATATATGATTCTCTTCCCATATCGCCCGGTACAAGAACCGGTTGTCCTGTATTGATATATTTATACGGGAGCCTTCTGTCGCCGGGCAGCAAGGCCCTGGTTGCTCCTTTCCTGTGTATGCACACTTCGATCTCCCGCCCCCCGGATTTCACTTTTTCAATTTTAGCTATATTGTGGCAGCAGTCATAGAGCAGGTCCATGCCGAGTTTTTCAAAGCTTTTTGAGAAGATATTTTCGAAGCATTCTCTAATAAGAAATGTGATGATTTCTCTGTTTGCAAAGGCGAAGTTCGCCGCGGAGGCCATGGCGCCAAGATATTTTTTTGCCTCTGTTGAAAAAAGGGGAGCACATGCGAGCTGCCTGTCAGGAAGGGATATGCCTTCTCTTGCCGCAACGGCTATCATCTGATGTATGTAGTCGTCACATATCTGATGCCCGAGTCCCCTTGAGCCTGTATGAACCTGAACAACAACCTGTTTTTCAAAAAGTCCGAAAGCCCGGGCGACATCCTTGTCGAATATCTCATCAACGGTGTCGATTTCAATGAAATGATTGCCGGAACCCAGTGTCCCAAGTTCAGGAAGTCCTCTTTCAACTGCTTTTTTTGATACTGAATCCGGATCTGCACCTTTAATGCAGCCGTAATCTTCATGGCATTCGATGTCCTTTTCAGGAGCCATGCCCTGCCTGATCACCCAGGAAGAACCACTGACAAGGATTTGATTAAAATCCTGCAGGTTTATTTTTATTGCCTTGTTTTGTGATCCCACACCTGATGGCACGGTGATGAACAGTGAGGCAACAAGGCGTTCAATTACAGGGGAGACTTGTTCATGTGTCAGGTTTGTCTTTAAGCAGCGTATGCCGCAGTTAATGTCATATCCCACGCCTCCGGGAGATACGATTCCGTCATTCATTGAAAATGCCGCTACCCCTCCGATGGGGAAACCGTATCCCCAGTGAATGTCTGGCATTGCCATGGAAGGCCCCACAATACCCGGAAGGCATGCTACATTTGCGACCTGGTTTACGGCCTGATCGTTCAGCAGATAATTTTCAATATCACTGTTTGCATATATTATCCCATGGGTATGCATTTTCCCGTGCCTTTCAATTTTAAGCCGGAAAGGGTCGATGCGTGTGGTTCTTACGTCTTTCATGTCAGCTGTTATACATCAAAAATGATGGTTGTTTCGTAAACATCGGGGTTTTTGATTATGTTGAGGTTATGATACGTGGCCGCCTTGATGTTCTCTTTGAGCGGTTTGCCGCCGTGAGCGCCCCTCACGGATACCCTGATACCGGTCTTTGAAAGACTTGTTATTTCAAATCCTGAAACACGGAAATCCCTTGTCTGAATTTCAAAGATAAGTGCGTTGAGAAATAATACGAGCAGGTCTTCGTAATCATATCCATCAACATTTATCCTGACGGTCTTTTCTGATAAAGCCGTGTCTGCACCGATCTCGATTACAAGCGCCCTGGCTGCTTCAAGAAAAAGATCTGGCATATTCGTTCCGGTTATCTTCAAACCGATGTCAGCGGTATGGTCTATTACTGAATAGGGCATGAAACATTAATCGGTATTATATCAGATAAGTATTAAAGTTCTTTGATTATGATCCTCAATTCCTCAAGGGCTCTTCTCCTGTGGCTGATCCTGTTTTTTTCATCTTGAGGCATCTCGGCAAATGTCAGCCCGGATGAGGGTTCCAGAAAAACAGGGTCGTAACCGAAACCTCCTGTTCCTGAAGGAGAGTCTGTTATAATGCCATGGCACTCGCCGCTTGCGGTTATGATTCGCCCGTCTGTCAGGGCAAGTGCGAGGACACAGACAAATTTCGCCTTTCTGTCCTTTTTCCCTTCCATGAGACCAAGGAGCTTCATGATGTTTTTTGCATCTGTTGCACCGGCACCGGAAAACCTGGCCGAGATTACCCCCGGCATACCGCCTAGCGCGTCAACACACAGGCCTGAGTCGTCAGCAAGGACATTCATTCCGGATATGTCCCTTATGGCTGTGGCTTTTTTTATGGCGTTTTCTTCAAAGGTAAGGCCGTCTTCCAGGACATCTGATTTTATCCCTATCTCATCGGGGGAGACGATTGTCAGGTCATCATTCTCAAGGATTTCACGGATTTCTCTCAGCTTTCCTTTGTTGCCTGTTGCTGCAAGAATTTTCATTTGATAAGGATCAGTCCCTTACCTGAAGGCAGCGACCTGCTTTTCCATGAGTTCACGGATACCTTTTTCAGCGAGGTCGAGCATTTCGAGAAGGTCTTCTTTTGAAAAGGGCTGGCCTTCGGCTGTACCCTGTACCTCGATTAGCCTGCCTTTTCCTGTCATTATGACGTTCATATCAACTTCCGCCTTTGAGTCCTCATTATAATTGAGGTCCAGCATAGGTGTTCCTTCGAAAATTCCGACAGAAATGGCTGCCACCTGGTCGATCATGGGATTTCGCGATATCAGGCCCTGCTTCATCAAAGCCCTTACTGCATCATCAAGCGCAACCCATGCGCCGGTAATGGAGGCTGTCCTTGTCCCCCCGTCCGCCTGGAGGACGTCGCAGTCTATCCATATGGTCTTTTCACCGAGAAGTCTTGTATCTATGGCCGCCCTTAAGGACCTTCCGATTAGCCTCTGGATTTCATGAGTCCTTCCGCCTACTTTTCCCCGGGAAGATTCCCTTGTGCTTCTGGGGTTTGTTGAAGATGGAAGCATTCCATATTCGGCGGTAACCCATCCGGTTCCTGTATTTTTTATGTGAGGCGGGACCTTTTCTTCCATATTTGCGGCACAGATTACCTTCGTATCGCCCATCTCGATAAGGCATGAGCCCAGGGCATGCTTGCTGTAACCTCTTGTAATACTTACCTGTCTTATCTGATCGGGTTCCCTGCCATCATATCTTTTGGAGACCTTTGGAGTGGTTACGCCTTTGTTTTTAAGTATTTCTTCAATGGACGCCATATGCTTCCTGCCCCTTCGTTTGGTCTAAAGGTCATACTGTATAGATGCATGATGTGTCAACGGCAGATAGATTCTTGACACTTACAGGGTGCGCATGTAAACCCTTTATTCTGGAGGCTCGATTGAGATTTCTGAAATATTTATTATCCTTCATATTTGTTCTTGTCCTTTCGATACTGGCATTTTCTTCATTTCTTATATTTAATACCGCACTGCCCGATGAGGCCTGGCTGGTTAGCTCGGCAAGAGAAATGAGTCAGGGCTTCAGCCTTATTCCAAGGCTTGGCGGATACATACTCGGAAACCAGAACCCCCTTGTGATTATGATCTATTCTGTGGCAGGGGGAGATTTGTTTGTTTCCAGACTGGGGACGGCTGCGCTTGGAATTCTAATGGGCCTTACAGTCATGTTTTTTGCCGGATACATGTGGAACCTGAAAACCGGAGTAATCTCATCAATTTTGACCGTTACAAGCCTCGGCATTATCTCGATATTCGGAAAGGCAGACCCTTCAGCCCTGCCGGTTATGACATCCGTCATATCTTTCATGATTTTTTCGGTGGTTTATCTGAGAAATCTAAGCAGGATCATATACATACCCGCATATATACTGGCAGTTGTTTCAATAATAACAGGCGGGCCTGTTTATCTGTTTTTCTTTCTTGTATCGGGTGTCCTTCTCATCCTTCTCGACCTTTCACCCAAAGAGCTTCTGAAAACAAAACCCATCGCCGCAGGTATTCTCTTTGCCGGTGGTTTAATTGCCGTATGTGCAGTCTACTGGTTGGGAGGCGGATGGAATTATATGAAAGGTGCGCTCTCACAGGGAACAAACCTGGGTTTCTTCAATTCACTCTGGCTGGTTTTCAAGAACTGTCTTCCGTGGATATTTCTTCTTGTACCTGCCTGGATATATTCAGCAAGGCCGGCAGAATTCATTATGTGGAGAGACCTTCTGCCTGCAAAGATTGCATTTTCAGCATGCCTCGTCATTCTATGGCTGTCAGGCAGATGCCCGGAGAGCTTTTCCGTTCTTGCCGCACCTTTTGTATCAATTATGATTGGAAACTGGGTGTCCGGCGGTGGTAAGGCCTTCGAGAAGTCAGGTAAAACCGGTCTGGTTTCATTTGCTGCCACTGCAATCATGGTCTTATTAATCCCGGCCACTTACATCATGAAGTTTCCATTTGGATCGCTTCATCCCGGAATGTTCGATGCCGGAATCATGCTGGCTCTGGCGGTCTGCAGTTCGGTAATTTTTTATGCGGCTTTGAAAAAACGTTACAGTGTTGCCATTGTTCTTGTCGTTATCGCTGTTTCAGCCATGACATGGCTCAGCCCTTATTATGAAACAAGGCTGAACAACCCGTCGGTTATCCTGTCATATTGTGCGAATCATAAGCCACTTATGGTCTTTGATGACGACCTTGTAATGAGAGGAAATCTTTCGGCCGTCCGCCCCGGTGTGGTTGGAAGGTGCTTTGTCCCGGTAGGTGGTGAAGCCTACATAGCTGCATCGACAAAAGACGCGGAAAAACTCCTGAAGGATATCAGGAAAAGCATGTCGGCTGAACTCAAGGCGAGACTTGATCTTGACAGGGCATATCTTCTTATAAGGGTCTGGCCAAAAAGGCTCAGTTAGAATTCAGACTGTCAAGCCTTGATTTGATCCTGGCTCTGGCTTCTGGTTTTTTAAGCATGGGCAAAACGGAATTGTAGGCTCTGGCGGCAATATCTTTCCTTCCCAGGCTCGTTGCTATCTCGGCAATCGAAACCAGAAATTCCGGGCGGCCTCTGGAAACTGCATAACCCCTTTCAAGCAGCCTGTCTGATTCGGTTTTATTTCCCATCTTGTTTGCGGCAAAGGAAAGCCTGGCAAGAACAAGTCCTTCATGGCCGGAACTCTTGATATTATAGCCGGACTCGATAAGCGTCAGATAGATGTTGCATGAGGTCTTCCAGTCGCCTTTCTGCCAGAAGCAGTTGGCAAGACCCATTTTCGCCCTGTCCATATCAGGACTCAGCTTGAGTGCCTCTTTGTAGTTATGTATCGCGTTGTCGTACTGGCCCATAAGCATCTGTGCAAGCGCCAGATTGGAGATGGCAAGATAGTCGTAAGGCAGGTTCCTGATCGCATTGACGCAAAGCTGCTGGGCTGCCTCATATCTGCCCTGTCCTATATATATTACAGAAAGATTAACACTGGCCGAGTTGGAGTTGGGAAACCTGACAACCGTGTTTTCCCACAGCGTCTGTGAATTCCGCCATATGAAGGTCTGCCTGCAGGTCATATAAGAATATGCGGAAACTATCATGGCGAATATGACAAAGGCGGCAAGTGCGGGAAGGTTCGGTGATAGTTTTTTGAAGTTTAAACGCTTAAACCGAAGGGAGGCAAGAAGATATCCCAGCAGGACACACCAGCTGAGCGAGGACAGGAATGCGTACCTGTCGGCAAGGGTCTGTGAAATCGGGAATATATGTGATACCGGCAGGATGAAGATGTAGTACCAAGCGATGAATATGAAGGCGACAAATCCTTTTTTTATGAGAAAGAAGATGGCCGATGAAACAAGCACAAGGTTGAGAAAAACGAACATCCAGGCATGCCAGTCCCTGACAGACGTATGGAGCTTGATCGGATAATCCGCCACGAAATCAATGTTGAATGCGATGAGCCTTATATACTCGATGCATATCTGGGATACGGCCAGCATGTTTTTTGCGAACGTTCCGCCATGATATGGCTTTACACCGCCCGCAGAGTAAATCATCTTCATGAACCAGAAGGTGAACGGCAGTATGAACAGAAGGATGAGCGCAAAGAAAATGGCCCTTCTTTTCCAGAAGCCCCTTTCCGGGTTGTACATTTGAATGGCAATATCGACTGCGAGCATGGCTGCTGGCAGTGCGATGGCGGTCGGTTTTGAAAGGACTGCCAGTATTAGCGCAACGGCGCTTGCTGTAAAATATGCCGGATGGCCCCTTCTCGCCTTTACGAAAGCCCACATGCTTAGCATGGTAAATAATCCGAGCAGCGGCTCTTTCCTTGCATATAGCCATGCAACAGTTTCCACATGCACCGGATGAACAGCAAATAATATTGTTGAAAGGGCTGAGGCGAGGAAGGCCGTTTTATCATCCTTTCCCAACGCCGAAAGCAGTTCATATAAGAACATGAAAACAGCAAGACACATAAAAAAATAGAGCAGAATGCTGTGGATATGCATTGCCAGGACAGGGTCTGAAGGAAGGATCGAATAGTCGATTACATACGACAGGTCGCGTACGGGCTGCCATGTGCCTGTGTCTGTAATAGTGAAAATTCTTCTGATATTGTCCATGGAGGGCGCATAATTCTGCGGATTTTCGATCAGGACCGGGTCATCCCAGTTCGTAGGCTTATTGTAGATAATATTGAAATAGAGCCCGAAAACAAGAATGCCAAGCAGAATCATAAAAGAGGTTCTTCTATGCTTTATCCCCATTCTTTTTAACTTTAGCATGCTGTACAGCCGTAAACAACCCTGATATACTCGATAACCATTCGGAGGAATTATGTTCGTATCACTGCAGATGAAAGGCTATGCGGAAAAATCGTCATGGATCAGGAAGATGTTCGAAGAGGGCGTAAGGCTTAAGCAGGAATTCGGGACGAACAACGTCTTTGACTTCAGCCTCGGAAATCCTGACGTACCGCCCAGGGAAGAGGTGCTGGCCGTAATAGAGCGGCTTGCCAGAGAGATGAACCATGGCTACATGCACAACGCGGGATACCCTCAGGTGAGGCACTGTATTGCGGAATTCGTCCGCCGCGAATATGGGGTTAATGTTTCCGGCGACGATATTATCATGACCTGCGGCGCGGGCGGGGCGATGAATGTCGTGCTGCGTTCGATACTCAATCCCGGCGATGAGGTCATAACACTTGCCCCTTATTTCGTAGAATATGGTTTTTATGTGGAGAACTTCGGCGGCAGACTCGTCGTTGTAAAGTGCAGTGAAGATTTCATGCCGGATATAACAAATATAAGAAAGGCAATAACAGAAAAAACAAAGGCGATAATAATCAACTCCCCCAACAATCCTTCAGGAAGGGTGTATCCCCAGTCCGTACTCGACGGGTTCAAGGGCCTGCTTGATGGATTTCCCGGCATACTGCTCATATCGGACGAGCCCTACAGGCGCATTGTCTTTGATAACATAAAGCTTCCATCCGTGCTGGCTACCGTGCCTAATTCGGTGGTGGTGACCTCCGCTTCGAAAGACCTTTCCCTTCCCGGCCAGCGCATAGGTTATATAGCGGTCAATCCGGGAATTCCCGAAAGGAAGGAACTGATCGATACGTTCATCATGGCGAACAGGATCCTTGGTTTCGTGAATGCCCCGGCAATCATGCAGATGGTTATGGCGGAATGCATCGACATGAACATTCATGTGGAAAACTACCAGAAGAGAAGAGACCTTATTACCGGTGTAATGGATGATGCAGGCCTGACCTATGCAAGACCCGAAGGCGCATTCTACCTTTTCGTGAAGTCGCCCATAGAGGACGATGTGGAGTTCTGCAGGGCGCTTGCCGGTGAAAAGATACTGGCAGTCCCGGGCACGGGCTTCGGCTGGCCCGGGTATGTGCGCTTTGCTTACTGCACTTCCGAGAGCGCAATAACAGGCATGGCGCCTGGACTTTTGAATGTTGTCGACAGGCTGAGGGGTTAGGCTGAGAAATCGGTTCCAGACGCTTGTATCGTTATCCGGAACGGATTCATCCGTCTTCACAAATAATCATGGCTAAAGACATATCCAGTATTAAATTTCTGCTGAGGGCATTCAGTCACAGGAATTACCGTCTTTTCTTTGCCGGTCAGGGGCTTTCGCTCATAGGCACATGGATGCAGCAGATTGCCATGGGATGGCTTGTTTACCGCATAACGGATTCGACCTTTTATCTGGGGCTTATTGGTTTCACCGGACAGGTGCCGATATTTGTTTTTGCATCGCTGGCCGGGGTATATGCCGACAGGCATAACCGCCGCAATATCCTTATGATTACTCAGATCGTTTCCATGCTGCAATCTCTTGCACTTACAATACTGACTTTTACCGGTATGGTGGGTGTCTGGCATCTGATTGTGTTGAGTTCGGTACTGGGAATTGCAAACGCCTTCGACATGCCTGCAAGACAGTCGTTTGTAATCGACATAGTCGAGGAGAAGGAAGACCTTGGCAATGCCATTGCCTTTAATTCATTCATGTTCAACGGCGCCCGCCTGGTAGGACCTTCGATTGCCGGGATTGTCATTGCGTATGCAGGGGAGGGCATGTGCTTTCTTGTCAATACATTAAGCTTCATGACAATAATATTCGCACTTCTTGCCATGAAGCTGTCGTTCAAGGAGAAAACAGCCGGAGACAAAAGCATATTGAAAGGGCTTGTTGAAGGATATACCTACTCATTCAGGCATATACCGATCAGGAATATACTTCTTCATCTCTGTATTATGAGTTTCATCGGCATGCCCGCCACGGTTCTGATGCCTTATTTTGCACGTGACCAGCTTCACGGCGGGCCGGGCACGCTGGGTCTTCTCTCATCTTTTTCAGGCCTCGGCGCGCTTATCGGCGTTTTATACCTTGCATCAAGGAAGGACACCTCCGGATTGACCAGGCTTATAGCAATAACTTCGGCAATATTCGGGATAGGTCTGGTGGGGTTTTCCTTTTCTGCATCATATATTCTATCAATGACTCTGGTTTTTTTCATGGGCTTCGGGATGATAGTACAGATGGCCTCCTGCAACACCATCCTTCAGACGGTTGTTCAGGAGGAGATGAGGGGAAGGGTAATGAGTCTTTATGCAATGGCCATAGCAGGCATGGTGCCTTTCGGGAGTCTTATCGTGGGCATGCTCTCATCAAAGCTCGGTTCGCCGTATACGGTTCTTATCTGCGGTTTATCCTGTGTCGCTGCGTCTATCCTTTTTTCAATCAGGTCCGGGCGCAAAGAAATTCATCGATGAAGGACTCATTTCTTTTGCATCACCTTGACCGTAACCGTATCCCCTTTTGCATCATGGATAAGGAGAGTCTGATTTTCAGTGTTCCGTTCTACCCTTCCTGATGACGTATCAACCAGGTACCCGTATGGATACTGGAAGCGCGGGACATATATCTCGGTCGGAGCCTTTATTTTATCATCTGGCCTGAAAGTGAAGGTGAACATTTTTTTCTTCAGATTGAAATTCATTGATAAGGGCGTGCCGCCTGTCCTGACTGCATAAGGCCTGCAGAACCCGGCAATTGCCCTGCCTCCTGAATCTATGTCAGATGGGTTATCCTGCTGATCGCGAGAGAATATCGAATTGTCCTCCTCGTTCCAGTTGTCGCCGTGAAGGTTGTTGTTGTCAGCGGTATATGTCCAGATTGTAGCGCTTGTGAGGTTTTGATCCATGGCCTGATAATATGAATCAAGCGCCTGTATGTGTTTTTTGTAGTTGCCCGTCCTGTATGCCTTTCCGTCGTAGAGCTTGTACATCAACCCGAATTCGCCGATGAGCGTGGGAGCGCCTCTCAGATTCTTTCTGCTGAATCCCTTGATATGAGCTATCTGGTTGGCCATGGATCTGAGGGCTCTCTTTCTGCCGATTACCAGTTTCTCCGTGTAAACATCTCCGGTGTACCACGGACTGAACTTGTTGCGGTAGACCATGAGCACATCATACCAGTGGCTTGCATTCACAATATTTCCGGCGTCATCAGGTCCCATGTCAGGGAAATCCTTGCCGGGAACCGCCTCAATGAATATGAATGCTTCAGGGCTCACGCTCCTTATTTCACGGGCGAACCTGTTTACGAAAGGCTTGATGCAGTCGTTTACGAAGCTTACCTTCCTGCCTTTTATCGTGTTGAAATAATCAGGCTTCAGGATTTTAGGTTTGCCGTCAACAATATCCCAGACGCCGTGCTCTTTCCATACGCATTCAAAGCCGTCCTTCCAGAGCCGCTCACCATAAGGATTGACCATGACTCTGCCTATTTTCTTCGAGCCGGTTATGTGCATCCTGTACCTGTCAACCTCTTGAGGGATGCCGTAAGCAGCTGCCATGGACTGAAGCGGATTGGGTGCAGCCTCGCCGATAAAGCGCATGTCGCCAAGGCCTGAGAGGTCCTTGAACTCGATATATCCGCATTGCGGTTCGTTGAGGCTTCCGTATCCCACTATATTCGGCAGGTCTTTCAGCCTTTCAGCCAGATGTTTGATCGCATTTATATAATGGCTCTGGAGGAATTCCTGCACGTTGACGCCTTCCACCATACGTTTCGGCGCAAATGCTTTCCCGCCGAAAAAAAGCGTGAACATGGTGCATGTGCCGAACTTGTAGTTGTTTGTGTCCCATATCATGTGAGGGATAGGGTTGCCGTGGATGTTGTGAACGAAGGCGGCACCCGTCTCATGCATTTTCGTTATGTCCATGCCAAGCATTTCCATTGTCCATGCGGGCGCTCCGTCACCACCCGTCCAGCGGCTCCAAACATCCTGGTGGGGGTCGATGAAAACGTTTATCCCGTACCCCGCCGCCTTTTCGAGGACGGCCCTTACATAGTCGATGTATGCCTCGTCATATATTCCGGGCCCTGCATGCTCGATGGCCTCCCAGGTGACGATGAAACGCTCGAACGTGAGACCCCAGTGTTTCAATCGCGCGAAATGCTCATCCGCCTTGCTCAGAGGGAAAGGCCTTCCCACGAATGATACGTCCCTGTAGTCGTAAAAGCCTTCCTTCATCCACGTCCCGCCGGGCTTTACCGGGATCTTGCTGCTGCCGCCGAGATTCACTCCTCTAAGCAGGAGTGTGCGTCCTTCGTCGTCCTTGAACCATTCACCGTCAATCTTCAAAATGGATTCTCCGTAGGATATAAAACATCTTCCGGTAAATTATAGAAGATATCTTTGATGCCCAGCATCTTGAGCGCTTCAAATATGGCCTTGCCTGCTGGCGCCTGTACGACTGCGGTGTGGTGCGGGAAGCGTTTTTCGATGAGCACATGGCGGTAGAACCGGGCCATTTCCTTTATGGCTATAACTGCAATTGAACCGAAGGAAGGGGTGTCGTGATCTATTATCTTGCCCTGAGCGATATAGGCGTTCAACTTTGCGTCCGCGGTTCCCTGAAGTCTGAATATGGTGGCCTTGCCGGGCGTCATCCTGCCTTCCATCGTGCCGCGGGTGATGTCGGGTTCCTTGCCGTTTTCAATGAGGCGATGCATGATGAGCTGATATTTAAGCTCCGGGTTTACGAGGCAGACCGAGGGCGTATTGCCGCAATGGAATCCCATGAACAAGTCTGTCAATTTGTATTTTTTAAGCGCCGGGGATTTCTTGTGCATCTGTGCCGGGATGGTGTTGTTGATGTCAAGAAGAGTGGCCGGCATGAGGCCTGCACAGAGAGCGATATATTCGCTCAGGGCTCCATAGATGTCCACCTCGCAGCTGACCGGTATGCCCTGCGCCGCTAGACGAGAGTTTATGTAGCAGGGGACAAATCCGAAGAACCTCTCGAATGCGGGCCAGCACTTGTTTGCGAATACGCCGTATGAGCTTGCGCCCAGATTCCTGTCCATGAATTCGAGCAGTGCCGCCTCATATCTTGCCAGCTTCGGCAGCAGGTCAGGGTAGGGGAATGATGCAATTTCCTTTTTCATGGATGATTCTATTTTTTTTACCAGAGGGCTGTTCTTTGTGTCTTCGTATGCCTCAAGAAGGTCGAGTTCGCTGTTTTCCATGACCTCTATGCCGAGGTCGTAAAGCGGTTTGATCGGTGCGTTGCAGGCAAGGAAGTCCTGAGGCCTGGGACCGAATGTGAAAATTTTCAGATATTTAAGACCGAGCATTACTCTGGCGATGGGTATGAAATCTGCAATCATCCCGCTTACTTCAGAGGGGGTTCCGACAGGATATTCCGGGATATAAGGCCTCAGTCCTCTCAGTCCGAGATTATACGACGCGTTCAGCATTCCGCAGTATGCATCACCCCTGCCTCCCATAAGATCGCCGTCTTCGGCCGCCGCTACGAACATGACCGGGCCGTCGAAGCGCTGTGCGAGAAGGGTTTCAGGGCCTTCAGGGCCAAAGTTTCCGAGATAGACTATGAGGGCATTGACGCCAGATTCAATTAATTCGTCTTCGGCCTTGACTATGTCGTTTTCGGTCTCAACTATCGTGCCGATCTTCTTTATTTTAAGGCCTGACGCAGTGCAGTACTTATGAACCTCATCCCTGCGCCTCCTTGAGAGTTCAAGTGGAAAACAGTTTCTGCTCACAGCGACGATGCCAGGTACAACAATGGGTATGTTTTTCATTTGAAAAACCTCCTGCTGAAATTGTTTCAGACATTTATTTTCCCCATTGTCTTGGATGTCAAGAGAAAGGAACCATGAGAAAGGATAAAATATATTCATAAAGTAAGGGCGACAAGTTGCACATGGTTTCACTCTGGCATGGCGGAATTTGATGTACACATTTCGGAACTATGTGTCTAAGCAATAGAACCCTACATATCACACAACGATTTCTCGCCATTGACAAGACCATTAACCTGCTGATATTTTACCTTTTACCCTGCTGCGGATTCAAGGGAACCCGGTGAGATTCCGGGACGGGGCCCGCCGCTGTAAACGGGGACGGAAAGGCAAAATAAAACGCCACTGTTGATGTAAAACGAGTACATTTTGTTTTACAACAGGCCGTCAGAACAAAGCAGAACGCGGAGCGACGAAATCGAGGAATGAGGCGTACTTTTAGCGTACGCCGTAATGACGAGATGATGAGCGACAAAGTTATGCGCAGTTATCACGGCCTGTACTAATGGGAAGGCGATGCCTTAATGAACATTCCGGACGATCCGTAAGTCAGAAGACCTATCCGCAGGAATGAAAGGCTTTATCCGTCGTGCTCAGGATGATTGACCTTTTGGGGAAAGAAAAACCCCAATGAAGAAATTTGTTTTAACCATTTTTATATTGTTTGTCATTTTCGGAGCAGGTAAGCTCCGCGCCGATACGATTTATGTCATTTCAAATCCCGATAAGGAAGATACCGATGAAATTGCCGAAGAGCCTTCAGCCTTCGGCCAGTCCATAGATACTGAAAAACTTTCAGACAGGTATTCCACGACCGAAGATGTACTTGACCGGGCGGCAGGTGCGAATGTCCGCTCCATGGGAGGCCTCGGCAGCTATTCCAGCATTACCATGCGCGGGGCCGGGTCGAACCAGTGCCTCGTGCTGCTGGACGGACAGCGCCTCAACTCGCCTGCAGGAGGCGGGGTCGACCTTTCAAAGCTTCCCCTTTCTCAGGTCGAAAGGATAGACATAATACGGGGCAGCGATTCCGCGCTTTACGGCGAGAGCGCCATGGGCGGGATTGTTAACATCATCACAAAAGACTCTTCTGGAAAACCCCAGGCCGATGCTGCCCTGACCTACGGCTCTTATGAGACATGGGACGGCCGCGCCGGCGCCTCGGTCCCGGTTGGCGATCATCTGGGTATAAATGCAAATATCTCCGGCAGAAAATCCGACAGTGATTTCACCTACATCAACAACAACGGCACCGAATATGATGATTCCGACGATTTCGAGGATGTCAGGCGCAATAACGCCTTCAAGGAGTTTTCATGCATGGGAAAGGTAAATGCAAAAGGCGACATCTGGAAGGCGTCATTCTCAGGCGCAGGCAGCACATCGAGCAAACAGATTCCCGGCATTATAACCAACCCCACGCCGAATGCATGGCAGGATTTCCGGTTCAACAGCTTGAACCTCCTGGGAAGTATAAAGGCAGGAAAGCTGGACCTGGACCTTAATGCAGGAAGGGTATGGCAGCATGACAAATATAATGATCCTGACGCGCCTCTTTTTGCGGACACATTGAGCACGACATATCAGGGAAATCTCAGCGCTGCTTACCCGATAGGGCCTGTAAGGGTCAAGCCCGGGATTTCATATCTATATGAAAATATGGATGACAATATGGTCGGCGATAAGAACAGGACTACCGAATCGGGAATCCTGAGCGCCGAATACAGCCCCTGGCAGCTCGATTTGTATGCAAGTCTGCGCTATGACAACCCTTCTTCATTTTCAGGGGAATGGCTTTACCGCCTGGGCGCCGTTTGGAATGCCGCCGATTTTGTGAAACTGAAGGCCAATGCAGGGACCGGTTACAGGGTTCCCGGATTTTATGAGCTTTACTATAACCACGGTTTTATTGTGGGCAATCCCGAGCTTACGCCTGAAAAGTCATTCAGCTTCGATATCGGGCCTGTGGTCGAATTCTGGAAGCTGTCGGTTTCTCTCAACTATTTCGATCAGCGCTACACCGACCAGATCGTATACGTTCTACAGTCAGGCCTTTACTACAAACCTTACAACGACAGCCGTTCAAAGGCTCAAGGAATCGAACTTTCCGTTGTCTTCAAGGCGTTTGACTGGTGTACGCTGAGCGGAAATTATACATATAACAGGGCAATCGACACATCCGGAGAACCCAATAAGGACGGAAATCAGATACCCGGCCAGCCCAGGAACATCGCAAATATTCAGGTGGATTTCGATTATAAAATAAAGGGAATCGGTGTTGGTGCCTGGGCCTCCTACAACTATACCGAGGGGAATTTCGTTACATGGGCGAACACCAAGAAGCTTTCCGACCGCAACATATTCAACCTCGGGATAAAGGCGGGTCCGTACAAACATGTGAGCGTAAGCGCAGAGGTAAAGAATCTGACCGATGAACAGGCCGTGGACTTGAGGGGGTTCCCGCTTGAAGGCAGGACGTTCTATGCGACTGCAAGTATGGTGTTTTAAGAATCTGGAGGGATTATGAAAAGACTTTGTATCGGCATATTTCTTGTGGTTCTTCTCGCATTCTCATATGGGTGCGACAAGGCGGGAACGAACGCGGAGATCGTAAGCGATTCAATCGACAGTTCGGTGGATTTGTCCCGGAGCCTTATCATTGTGAACTCGCTTGCAGAAACACTTTCAATCCTTGATGACAACAGCCATATTCACAACAACATTCAGCTCACAGGGGCGGCGCCCAACTCGATTCTTTACGAAAAGCCTTATGTGTACATAGTGAATTCCTTGAGCAACTCGATTCTGGTTCTGAAAGACAGCGACTTGTCGGTGGCGGCCGAGGTTTCCGTCGGCAAGAACAAAAATCCCATGTATGCGGCGTCTATCGGAAATAACCAGCTGGCAGTCAGCTGTTTTATTTCTCACTCGCTGGAGATTCTCGACATCAGTCAGAAGAAGGTTACAGCAAGCATTGACCTCTCCGGCATACCGCTGCCAAGCGATGTTGCCGGGATTACAGGCAGAAGCTATCCGGAGGGCGTGGCCGTGTCGGGAGGAAGGATATTTGTAGCGCTGTCCAATCTGACAGATTATTACGGCGGACTGACAGCTGCGGGTTCGGGAGTTGTTGCGGTTTTTGATGCAAAGACACTTGAAAGCCTTGGGACAGTTGAACTCGAAGGTGCAGACCCGGTTGACGTCAAGAATCTTGGCGGCAAGATACTTATCGCATGCGCCGGGCACTATATGGGAGATATTACCAAACCTCAGAGCAGTGGATTCGAGGGAGACGGCACAATCGAAATAATCGATGCCCAAACCCTTAAACTGGAAAAGTCGTATCGTCTTTCGGCTGCACCTTTTTCCTTCAGCGTGTCGGAATCGGGAATACTATATGCGACAAACGCAATAGGAGGAAACATCCCGAGGATTGATTTGTCAAAAGGAGCCGTCGATTACCTTGCCGTTGAAAGCTCATACATATCGTCGGTACTGTGTGCAAAGGACGTGCTTTACGTCCTTGACTTCTCGAAAGACGCCCTTTTCGTGCTTGACACTTCGGGTTCAATGAAAGCCAGATACACGGCAGGTGATGGTCCCATAGCCATGCTCTCGATTGCCGGTGTGAGTGCTGAATATGTTATAATCCCTGAAATTGCCGTGTATCCCGAAATAGCCTCGCCGGGGATAGATATCTCTTTTAACGCATCGGGCAGTATTGTCCCGGAAGGGATATATACCTATACCTGGGATTTCGGTGACGGGCAGACGGCAGCCGGGCCATCGGTATCGCATGCCTATGAGACCGCCGGCGCCTATTCCGTGACACTAACGATTGAAGGGGATGCGGGCACCGCCATAGAAACATGTATCGTAACGATCGTTGCTTCTTCGCCGTTTGCGACCATGATGTGTGCGTATAATCCTGCTCCAGGACAGTTTGTGAACGATCCCCAATACAACGATCCCGCCAAGGCCCTGGGACAGCCAAAAGGCGGACGGACCCCGCTTCAGCCTGACAACTCCTCAATTGTAAGCCTGGGCGGTTTCGGCGGCTCTATTACACTGGCTTTTGATCACCGCGTTATGGACAATCCCGGCGGATACGACTTCATTGTGTTCGGAAACGCCCAGTACAGCGGAGCGCCCCTGCGCTTTGTAGAACCCGGCGTCGTTGAGATCAGCGAAGACGGTTTTACATGGTTTCTTATCCCCGGTTCACACCTGAGAGCACCCTTTGAGCGGATTACCAAGACCTATTCAAACGGACAGGTCTTTTCAGCCTATCAACTTCCCGCCGATACACAGGACGGCATTGTTAATGGCAAGTATACACTGTGGGGTTATGCCGATCTCAGTCCTGTACTTGCACTTCCTGACATGGCCGATCCCGCAAGGTATTTTACCATCCCGGACGATCCGATCCTGACTGGCATTGATACAGGAACGTGCGGCGGCGACGCCTTTGACATCGCATGGGCTGTTGATCCCCGTACCGGGACGGCAGCAAACCTGAGCGGTTTCCGGTATATCCGTATCACGACTGGTGTTGACCGCAATCTCGGCGGCTCCCTGGGCGAACTGTCAACCGAGATCGACGCGGTGGCGGACATTGCTCTGGAGTAAATATGATGAAGCAGATAACTAAATCAATAGAGGAGGTTTCAGTATGAAACGCATGGCAAGTATTTTTCTGGTTCTGATCATCGGGTTTGGATTAACCGCTTGCTTTCCGAAGGCAAAAGCAGGTGCGGACAAACAGATACTGAGCGATCTTTCCGTCACGCTTGACGGCTCTGGCTCCACTGTCCTGTTGGGGAAGATCAATACATACACCTGGGATTTCGGGGACGGTACACAGGCAACCGGGGCAGTGGTAACACATAAATATTCAGCAGCAGGTAATTACACGGTCACCCTTACCATTTTGGACAATACAAAGCAAAAATCAACTGACACCGCTACGGTGCAGGTTGTCACCTGGGACACCCTTGCCACGCCGTTAACCGCCGACGGGCACATAATTGAAGCCCCGCTTATAGATTTCCTCCCGGACGGTCGTATGATCGTAGCTGAAGGCAACAGTTCCACCGAAATCGAGATCGCGGTGGAGACTGCAGCCGGAAACAAGGAATTCAAATATCTGACGAGTTTGACAACTGAGAGCGTGCCGCCTCTGGTGGAGTACATGACCTATGGCAGCTTCATCAAGGTCGTGGATGCCGATACCGTTCTGGTAGGCGCGAGCGAGTATATCTACGAGATTAAATTAAACCCCGTGAACGTCATTCTTCTGGCCGAGATCGGCAACTGTGATGCGGTCTTGTTCGAAAACGCATTGTATGTAACGCGTTCGGAGTATAATCCGGACTGGTCGTCCACCAGCTATGTAAGCCGCATCGATCTGGATAATCCGTCTATCCATGTTGATCTCATTACCGGTATCACCGGTGCCTCGGCTGGTGTATGTACTGACGATGAAGGGAACATCTATACCGGTAACGGATATACCAATTACGGTCTGGATGAAACAGGCCTGATCAAACGGTTTGCAATTGCCGACCTGCCGCTGTCATGGTCAGCCGGAACCGGCGTCGGCGATGTCTTGAGCGCAGGCAGCCTGATATGGGCCGGTAGCGGGATAATTCTTGTCGGCGGTGGAGATACCTTTGGCAGCAGCGGTGACTTCAACTATTTCACTGCCCTTGATACGACAACGGGCACCAAGCTCTGGGAACTTGATCCCGATCCAGCCGGAAGTTCTTACTATAAGCTTAATGCAAATGCAGGCCGTTTCGCTGCAAGCATCTGGAATTATACACCTCACAACGGGACGATCTTCCTGCTGCCATACGCTGCGCTTGGCTTCTAATTTGAAATGATTATTGAAGGGGGGGGTATTACTTCCCCTCTCTTTTTCGAGATGCTGCCATCGACGATATTTTTCTTTATCGCATTCAGCCTGATACTGGCCACCAAACATCTTATGCTGAGCGAATACGGCATACCATGGACGGGATTCGGTAAGTCAGTAATCGGGGCTTTGCTGGTCGGCAAAGTGGTTCTTATCGTTGACAAGTTGCCTTTCGTGAACAGGTTCCCCGAAAAGCCTCTTATCTATAATACTATTTTAAAAAAAGATATTGACACAAACGAGCGTTTCTATGTATAGAAACATAATTATGAAGAATACTCTTATTATCAGCAATGGAAACTGGTGGCCCTGGTGTCATGGGGGGGACCGGGCTATGCCCTGAGGGGGTTGCTGATGCAGCCTTGAAAAAGGGTGGCAGGCCTCGGTGCCTGCCACCCTTTATTTTTATAAAAAAGGAAAAGACATGAAAAAGAACATCAGAATTGCAAGGGACATCAAGGACAGGGGAGTCGTCGTCATAAAGCGGCTTACATGCGACACGCTGACTCCGGTCGGCGCGTACACGGCTATGGTTGGTGAAGGAGACGGCTTCCTGCTGGAATCTCTGCCGGGCTCTTTCAGCTTTCTGGGCAGGTTCGCACGGGACAGCATAGTCCCGGTGCTAGAGCATGATGATCCTTGGTCATTGGCGCCGACGCACGGAATGCTCGAGTTTGATTCGAACTGCCTCCCGCCATTCATAGGCGGATACCTTGGATATATCGGTTACGATATGGTGCGCGGAATAGAGGTTCTGCCGAGGCCCGGGATACCTTCGGGATTTCCTGACGCCATACTCGGCAAGGTCGATACGGTTCTCATATTCGACCACCTGGCTCAGGAGATGTCGCTGCTGCATACGATCCCGGAAGGTGATGTGAAGGATGAAGATGCGATAAAACGTGCCGAGGCGGAATTTGAAAGCATAGAGGAAACGCTTTATTCGGTAAAATCCAAACCCTTTGACATACCCGGGCCCTGCCGGATAGTTGAGGCCTCGATCAGCGAAACCGGCTTCATCGATGCCGTGAAAGAGGCGAGACAGCATATACTTGACGGCGATATAATTCAGGTAGTCCTTTCAAGAAGGCTCAAGCTCGATGCGAAGTGCGAAACCTTCGATACCTATCGCAGGCTAAGGCGCATCAATCCATCAACATATATGTTCTATATGAAGATGGGAGATGTCACGCTGATCGGCTCATCTCCCGAGGTGATGGTAGAACTCAAGGGTGATTCCATAATGACCCTGCCTATTGCCGGCACGAGACCCAGGGGTATCAGCGAGGAAGATGATGAAAGGCTTGCGGCCGAGCTTCTGGCGGATGAAAAAGAACGCGCAGAACATCTGATGCTTCTGGACCTTGCAAGAAACGATGTGGGCAGGGTGGCTCGCCCCGGAACGGTCAAGGTTGATTACCAGTATAGAATCAAACACTATTCCCATGTCATGCATATCGTTTCCTGCGTCAAAGGAAAGAAACTCGGCGACATGAGCAATGTCGATGTGCTCAAGGCGTGTTTTCCGGCGGGTACGGTATCAGGTGCGCCGAAGGTAAGGGCCATGGAGATAATTGACGAACTCGAAGGCATGTGCCGGGGACCGTATGCAGGTGCGGTTGGCTATCTTTCCTATAACGGCAACATGGATACTGGAATCACGATTCGGACGATATTTGTCAAAAACGGCGAATATTATCTTCAGGCAGGTGCAGGTATAGTCTGGGATTCGGTGCCTGAAAAAGAGCTCAGAGAGATTGAAAACAAGCTGCGCGCATTGAGCACGGCGCTAGGAGGCATATCATGATATTGATGATTGACAACTTTGATTCGTTTACATTCAACATTGTACAGGCTGCGGCAACCTTTGGCGAAGAAATTGTCGTAAGGCGTAACAATGCGGTTAGCATTGCAGGTATAAGAGAGATGAATCCCCTGGGCATTATCATTTCTCCCGGCCCCGGTGCGCCGGAATCAGCCGGAATTTCACTCGATGTCATTCGCAGCTTTTACAGGGACATCCCGATTTTCGGGGTATGCCTGGGGCATCAGTGCATATATGAGGCATTCGGCGGACGAATCATTCATGCAAAAAGCGTTATGCACGGCAAGCTCTCGACGATCATGCATGACGGTACAGGGCTTTTTGAAGGTCTGCCGCAAACATTCAGGGCGGTGAGATACCATTCTCTTGCAGGGGATACCTCGACTCTTCCATCTGAACTTCGGGTGTGCGCCCTGTCGGATGACGGCGAGATCATGGGCATTGCACACAGAAATTATCCGGTTTACGGTGTGCAGTTTCATCCTGAATCGATTGCAACGGAAAAGGGCGTCGACATAATAAGGCGCTTTACGGAAACGACACACAGGAGGGATTCATGAAAGACTACATCGAGAAGCTGCTGTCAGGGAAAGACCTGAGTGAAGATGAGATCGAAACCGCATTCGAACAGATAATGACAGGAAAGGCCGATGATATGGAAATCGCCGCATTTCTTGTGGCCTTGCGTGCAAAGGCCGAGAGTCCCGAGGAGATAGCGGGTGCCGCCAGGGTGATGCGTTCAAAGGTCAACAGGGTCAATGTCGGAACAGATGTTATCGATACATGCGGAACCGGCGGCGACGGCGCAAGGACTTTCAACATATCTACAGCCGTGGCTTTTGTCCTTGCGGGTGCAGGGTATAAGGTGGCCAAACACGGCAACCGTTCGGTAAGTTCGTCGTCGGGCAGTGCTGACTGTCTTGAGGCGCTTGGCGTTCCTATCAACCTGGGACCGGAAGATGCTGCAAAGGCCATAAGCGAGAAAGGTTTTGCGTTCCTGTTTGCGCCCAACTACCACCCGAGCATGAAATACGCCATGCCTGCCAGAAAAAAACTGGGCATACGGACAATATTCAACGTGCTCGGGCCGCTTACAAACCCGGCATTTGCATCGCATCAGGTTATAGGGGTGTTTTCCAAAGGGCTTGTAACGCCTATTGCCGATGTCCTTAAGATGCTCGGTTTAAAAGCAGCGATGGTGGTTAACAGCGGCATGGATGAGGTATCGATTTCAGGGCCGACCGATTATGCGCTGCTGAAGGGAGGAGAAGTCATTACAGGGACAGTCACCCCTGAAGACGCCGGGGTTGCAAGATCATCTATAGATGCCCTTGTCGTAAAAAATGCAGCCGAGTCTGCTAAAATAATTGAAGATGTGTTTGCAGGAAAAGTTGACGGGCCATGCCTCGATGCGGTTCTGATAAATTCGGCGGCGGCCTTTATCGTGCTTGATGAGGCCCGTGATTTCAGAGAAGGAGTGGACAAGGCAGGTGTTGTTATAAAAGAGGGTCTGGCATTTAAGGCTCTTAACAGGGCAAGGGGCCATTAGTTGCGACCCATGCTTGAGAAGGGAATGGGGTTCGGATGGATTTTTTAAAAAAAATGTACGGGCTTTCCAGGAAGCGGGCTGAAGCGCTTGATGATATCCTTGATATCCGGGATGTCTTTCCCATACGTCCTTTCGGGGAAGCCTTGATAAAAAAGGGCATGTCGGTGATAGCAGAAGTCAAGTATGCAACCCCGGCAGAAGGCGACCTCGGGCTTATGGAAAAGCCGGAAGAACTTGCCTTGAAATATGAAAGGGCAGGAGCCTCGGCGATATCATGCCTTACCGAACCTGAATTCTTCAAAGGCAGCCTCGATTATTTAAGACGGATCAGAATGCGCTCGACTCTGCCTCTCATGATGAAAGATTTCATAACTGACAAGCGTCAGATAATAGCCGGTAGAATGATGGGGGCGGATGCTTATCTGCTGATATCTGAAATGCTCACGCTTGATGAACTGAAGACTCTCCATGCCTTTGGAAAAAACCTGGGGATGGAAGCTCTTGTCGAGGTGCATGGCGAAGAGGGTCTTGAAAAAGCGCTCTTTATCGATGCCGGAATCATGGGCGTCAACTGCAGGAACCTTTCCACACTGAAACTCGATTTGAATGTCCATGAAAAGATGTCCATGCTGCTTCCTGCAGGCTGCATAAAGGTGGCCGAAAGCGGCATAAGCACCTCTGCAAGAATTAAAGAACTCGGCGGCCTGGGTTATGATGCGGCGCTTATCGGCCGGGCCATGGCGAATGATTCGTCCATGAAGGAAGTGCTCCCATGTGGGTGAAGATATGCGGACTTACGAGAAGGGATGACGCAATGGCCGCCGTCGGAATGGGAGCGGATGCCGTTGGATTTGTCCTGACAAAGATGAGCAGGAAGTACGCCGACCCGGCAGAAGTTTCCGGGTGGGTGGCCGAAATCAGAGGTGTCGAGAAGGTCGGAGTCTTTTATGACGAACGTCCGCAGCAGATAATGGATATTGCCGCAAAACTCGGGCTTGACACCATACAGATCCATTCAACGGTCACGGAAGAATACATATCTCTATCGAAGAAATACAGGATCATCGCGGCGATAAAGGATGCAGGTTCGCTTCATTATAAAAACGAAAGACCTGATACAGGAGAGGTTCTTATGGGACTTTCCCGTAAGGAATATGGTGCGAAAACGTACATGCCGGTGCGGATTCTGATCGACCCCAGCATGGGCTCTGGTATCAGGGCCGAATGGCGGACATATCCTTTTCCCTTCCTGCTGGCGGGCGGCTTGTCGCCGGATAATGTCCGGGAGGCGATTTTGAAGGCCGGACCTGCCGGTGTGGATGTGAGTTCTGGAGTTGAAATTTCACCGGGGATAAAAGACGTATCTCTTATCGAAAAATTCATTCTGGAGGCAAGATCATGAAAGGCTATTATGGAGAATTCGGGGGCCAGTATGTACCGGAAACTTTGATACCGGCGCTGGTTGAGCTTGAGGATGCGGTTGAGAAGAATTTTTCGGACATGAGCTTCTGGGCCGAATTCGACGATCTCATGAGGAATTATGTCGGCAGGCCGTCGCCGCTTACTTTTGCAGGAAGACTTTCTGCACATTACGGCATCGATGTGTGGCTCAAGAGAGAAGACCTCAACCACACCGGTTCGCATAAGATAAATAATGCAATTGGTCAGATACTGCTGGCCGGGAGAATGGGAAAGAGGCGCGTAATAGCCGAGACCGGGGCAGGGCAGCATGGCGTTGCTACGGCCACGGTATGCGCGCTGTTCGGGCTCGAATGCGCTGTCTATATGGGCACAGAAGACATAAAGCGCCAGAAGATGAATGTAGAGCGCATGAGGCTTCTGGGTACCGAGGTTGTGCCAGTCAGCGCCGGAACCGCGACCCTCAAGGATGCGACAAGCGAGGCCATACGCGACTGGGTGACGAATGTTGACGATACCTATTATCTGATAGGTTCGGTCATAGGCCCGCATCCGTATCCGATGATGGTGAGAAGATTCCAGGCAATCATAGGCGACGAGGCGAGGGCGCAGATTCTTGAAAAAACGGGAAAACTGCCCGATGCAGTCATTGCATGCGTCGGAGGCGGCAGCAATGCAATAGGAATATTTGCAGGCTTTGTTGATGATCCGGTGGAGCTGATAGGCGTTGAAGCCTACGGCGATGGCGATAGGAAGCACGGGGCAAGCATAAACTTCGGCACGCCTGGGGTGCTTCACGGCGCCAGGTTTTTTCTCCTGCAGGATGATGACGGACAGGTTCTGGATACGCATTCGATTGCAGCGGGCCTTGATTATCCGGGCGCAGGGCCTGAGCATTGCTTTCTTTCGGAGAGCAAAAGGGCCAATTATATGCTTGTCACGGATAAGGAGGCGCTTGAAGGCTTCAGCATACTTGGGAGGCTCGAAGGCATCCTGCCCGCGCTGGAAAGTTCGCATGCAATAGCTTATCTTCAGAAATACGCGGCAGACAACAAGGGAAAGACGGTGATAGTCAACCTCTCGGGCAGGGGCGACAAGGACCTGCATACGGTTCTGGAGGCAGGTATATGAATATAACTGATGCGATAAGAAACACGAAAAGGGCGGTCATACCTTATGTAACGGCAGGGCTTCCGGATATGGAGACAACCGGAAAAATAGTAAGGGCGCTTTCGGATGCCGGAGCGGCCGCAATCGAAATAGGCATACCGTTTTCAGACCCGATGGCCGACGGGCCTGTTCTGCAGAAGGCGTCAAAGACCTCACTCGATGCAGGCTTTAAAATGGATGCGCTTTTTGAACACCTGCCTGCGTGGAGTGCGGAAGTGAAGTGTCCGCTTATAGTAATGAGCTATATTAATCCATTGATGCACAGGGGGCTTGAGCCTACACTTAAAAGACTCAAGACCTCAGGCATTTCAGGTGTGATAATCCCTGACGAGCCGTCCGACGCAGCAGATTTGTTCAACATGACCCGGTCAGCCGGGCTTGACCTCATACGCCTGGTTGCACCGACAACAGCCCTTGAACGCAAAAAGGAAGTTATATCCCAGTGCAGCGGGTTTATATACGCAGTCTCGGTCAAGGGTGTTACGGGCGCGCGCAAGGCTCTGCCGGATGAGGTGAAAAGTCAGGTCGGGGAAATCAGAAAAATTACAGACCTTCCGGTATGCGTAGGCTTCGGCGTGTCGTCGAAGGAGCAGGTGGATGAAATTCTCGGTTTTGCAGACGGGGTGATTATAGGAAGTTATCTGATGGAAAGGATCATGACCGCATCAAATCCGCCGGATGAGGCGGCAAGGTTGATAAGCAACCTGATTGGCTGATTGAGAATTGAATTGACAATCAGCCAATCAGGCTATAAACATTTGTCATGATAAAGCGTGAGGCGGAAGATTTTTTAAAGAGTGTTTCAAAATCTTTTCCTGTGGTTGCAATTACAGGGCCGAGACAATCAGGAAAAACGACACTGGCAAGATTCGTATTCGGCGACAAGCCGTATGTCAATCTTGAAAACCTTGATTTAAGGGATGCTGCCGAGAACGATCCCAGGGGTTTCCTTTCGCAATACAGTAAAGGAGCTGTCCTTGACGAAATTCAGCGCTGTCCAAAGCTTTTTTCTTATCTTCAGGAATTTATTGATACACTGAATATCCCTGGGCTTTTTGTTCTAACTGGTTCACAGCAATTTGGACTATTGTCCAGCATCACGCAGTCGCTTGCGGGAAGGGTAGCCCTGCTGCAGCTTTTGCCTTTCAATCTCAGTGAATGCAGTTTGATAAAATCCTTTACAGAAAAAACGAGTATTGATGAACTTCTTCTCAAAGGGTTTTATCCACCTGTTCATGATAAAAAACCAGAACCGGCGGTTTGGTATTCAAACTATGTGCAAACCTATATTGAGCGTGATGTAAGGCAAATGGTAAACATCAAGGATTTGAGCCTTTTCAGGCGGTTTGTAAGAATGTGTGCGTCCAGGACAGGACAGCTGCTCAACCTTTCTTCATTGTCTGCCGACTGCGGGATTACTCATAATACGGCAAGAGAGTGGATATCTATCCTTGAGGCAAGCTACATAATATTTCTTTTGAGACCGCATTATTCGAATTTCAGCAAAAGGCTTATAAAGACGCCTAAAATCTATTTCTATGATACAGGCCTTGCGTCATGGCTCCTTTCTATTCAGGACAAAGTTCAGATGAGCCATCATCCCATGCGGGGCGCATTGTTCGAAACTTTTGTAATAAGTGAATTCATGAAGTCAAGATATAACAGAGGGCTTGAATCAAACCTGTACTTCTGGAGAGACCGAACTGGGACGGAAGTTGACCTTGTTGTTGAGAAAGGTGACAAGCTTGAGCCTGTGGAGATTAAATCAGGCCAGACGCTTAATAAGGATTATTTTGCGGGAATTAATAAATGGAGTGAAATTGCCGGAGATGTTTCAATAAACCCGGTATTGATATATGGAGGCAGTGCAACTATTGAAAAACATGGAATAAAAGTGGTTTCATGGAAAAGTATATCTGAGGTTTCATATCAATAACAAGTGAAGTTATCACGCCCTGAAATATCTGGAATACCACATCATGAATACGAGCAGAAGCCAGATTCGATCAACAGCGATTGAGCCTTTTTTCTGCCTGAATTCCTGAACCGTCCTCAATGCAATTTCAGGGTCGATATATTGCTGAGTTTTTAATGCGTCAGGATTTAAATGCTCATCAATAAGACTTTGAAGGTCATCGTGAAGCCATGAATAAACCGGTACGGCAAATCCCTGCTTGGGCCTGTTGAAAAGTTCGTCAGGGATATATCTGGCGAGAAGCTTTTTAAGAATGTATTTGGTCTGGCCGTTTCTGAACTTATACTGCATGGGCAGCTTAAGGGCGAATTCGACTATTCTGTGGTCGAGCATGGGCTCGCGGCCTTCAAGACTTGTAAACATGGTCGCCCGGTCAACCTTTGTAAGGATGTCATCGGGCAGGTAATACTTCATGTCCCAAAGCATCATGGCGCTCAGCAAGTCCCTTTTGAAAGAATCAAGGCAGATCCTGCTGTCTGAATATGATCCGGTCATTTTTCTGATTTCATCAGGCAGCCAGTAGGCCAGCGCAAAAGAGTAGGCCGATGAAACGCCGTCCTGCCAGTTCGAGAGGACGGCCTGGAATTTTCTGAATCGGTCCTTTATTGCGGGAAGCCTCAATTGAGGAAACACCTGCGACAGATTCGATATGGTATCGATCCCAAGGATTTCGATGATCTTTCCGGCCAGCCTTGGGATTGATACAGGCAGACCCGAGAGTGTTTTGCCGAGCCTGTTCATGACCCAGTAGTGATGATAGCCGCAGAACAGTTCGTCACCGCCATCGGCAGAGAGGCTGACCTTGACGTTTCGCCGAGTAATCTGCGAGACGATTGTTGTGGGTATGCCTGAGATGTCCCCTGCAGGCTCGTCATAGATTTCAGGCCAAAGAGGCAGGATTTCCCTCGCATGATCAGGTGTTACGATTTCTTCGGTATGTGAAGTTCCGAGGTAATTGGCCACCATTTTTGCCCAAGAGGATTCGTCATAATTCTTTTCGTTGAATCCGATTGTGAATGTCTTTATGTCGGCCCCGCTGTGCCTTGCGAGAATTGCTGTAACGAGCGATGAATCAACGCCGCCTGAGAGAAATACACCGACCGGCACATCTGCGATAAGCCGCTTTTTAAAGGCATCAATCATTATTTCTTCAAGCTCTTCAATATAAAACTCTTCACTGAGAGGCGAACGTGATTCCTCGAATGAATTCATATCCCAGTATCTGTGATGCTCGATTTTCATATCCCTTGATATTTTAAGGAAACAGCCCGGCTCGATTTTGAACACGTTTTTATAGATTGAGCGCGGTGCCGAGATATAACCGTAATGGAAAAACTCGCCGAGTGAATAGGTATCTATATCAAGCCTGTCCGCGAGACCTGTGTGAAGTCCCTTTAGCTCCGAGGCGAATGCGAAGGCGACCCCATTTGAATAATAAAAAAGCGGCTTTACGCCTATCCTGTCCCTGAACAGATAGAGGGTCTTTTCCAATGAATCCCAGACTGCAAAAGCGAACATGCCATTAAAGCGTTTGACACATTCAGGCCCCCATTTGATGAAGGCGTTCAGAACCACTTCGGTGTCGGATGTTCCCCTGAAACTGAAATCGGAAAGCTCTTCTTTTAGTTCACGGAAATTATAAACCTCACCATTGTAGCAGATGATATATCTGCAATCATTTGACACCATGGGCTGATGGCCTGTCGGGCTTAAATCAATTATTGAAAGCCTTCTGTGACCGAGAGCGAGTCCGGCTTTTTTGTCAACATAGAGCCCAGCATCATCCGGTCCGCCGCGATGCATGACATCGCGCATCCTGACGCAGATGTCCCCGAGGTTATCTTTATCAGATTGTATCCAGATCCCAGCTATTCGGCACATAAAGATTTTAAGTAGGTCTTTAAAGTAAGAAAAATGTTCGCATTCCGATTGATAATCTTAAATAATGGAAGAGACAGGATACTTAATATAAGGCTGAAAGGCATCACATAAGAAGACATATGCCTTTGTGTCAATGTGATTATATTCTTTACCGCAAACTCGTCCCTGATATTTCCTTTTCTTATGAATCCAAAAATCGGAGGCAGGTATTTTAATATTTTTTCTTTTATGAACCTGTTCCGTAAAGACTGGTGGTCGGGATGATACACAATGGCTGTCTTAACCACATGAACCTTGAAGCCTTTTTTTGCCGCTCTCAGGCAATAATCCCAGTCCTCGAAACCGACAAAAAAAGATGGGTCGTATATTCCGATTTCTTCTATTACCTTTCTATGAATGAGAAGGCCTGCTGTGCCTGCCGCATTAACTATGTCGGCATCTGCCGGTGCGGGATACATATATCCGAGCATCCCTTTGTTTCTTTTGAAATAATTCAAGACCCTTCCGGTTTCAGGGTCTTTTATGACAGGAGCTCTAATAAACCCTTTGCCATCTTTCAGAAGCTTTTCTAGACAGTCCTTTTCCGGGTAATCATCTTCATCATGCAGCCATATCCACTCAGCACCCTCATCAAACGCCTTTTTCATTCCAAGCGAAAATCCTCCTGCCGAGCCAAGGTTGTCTTCTGATGTATATAAATGTATTTTAAAAGGTTTTTCTGAAACTGATTTCCAGGACAATATCACTGGATCAATGCATCTGCTGTTATCGATGATTATAACATCATTGATTGGATTGGTCTGATAATTTATGAACTTGAGACATTTTTGAAGACCGAAGATGTCTTTATAAGCAACAATTACAGGAAAGGTTCGATTGATCATTCAGATAGTTCCGCTAATGGATTGTTTTTTTTAAGATATATAAAAGAAGCTTTGCAGGAAGAATTCCAACTGAATAATTGTATTTAGAACGCATATAAGACTTATTTATTGCATCTTTCATACAAATAAGTTGTAGCTTTTGTGCTGTCCTTATTAATGGTTTGTTCTTTGTATATTGCTGCGTGTTATTAAAAATGATTTTCATCGAATCATAGAACTCTTTGCTTTGAGTAGTCGTTATTGTTTTCTCGCTGATATCTCTTCTAAATTCAGCAGTAACTTTTTTTATATGTTTGAAATCATAATTACGAGAGAGTCTTATCCATAAATCCCAGTCTTCATTAGCAAATAAGTTTTCATTAAAGAAGCCGGTATCCGAAAAGCAGGCTTTGTTATGCATAAAACATAGCGTTGGAGATATATTATGAACTAGTATTTTATCTTTAGAGAAATCAAATGAATATGGGAATGATTTACTGATCTTAACAGTATTTGCATTAGTATGAACTTGGCTTATCATGCATGCATCCGAGTAGGCAACTTTGTATTCTGAGTTTTCAAGGCAATTAACAAGAGTTTCCAGATGATTCGGATAGTATATGTCGTCATCATCTAAATAAGCTATGTATTTTCCTTTAGATAATTTTATCCCGGTATTTCTTGCGGTTGATATTCCAAGATTTTTAAAATGATTAATAATTGTAATTCTATTGCTAAAACCAATGCTGTTTAGGATTTCATTAATGGGTGTGCCACCATCGTTCACCACAATAATCTCATAGTCACAAAATGTTTGAGATAGAATACTTATCAAAGCTTTTTTAAGTAGTTGAGGTCGGTTATATGTTGGTACAATAACAGATATTAACGGATTCATTATTTAATCAGTATGTGAAATGCGTCTAGCAATTAAAAAGATATTTTTTAATACGAGCTTCTCAGCTTCTCCAAATATGTTGATTTTGAAACTAATCACTAAATATATAATATCAAACAAACCAATTGCTATTATTAAGCCAACCCATGAACATGATATAGGGCGAATAAAGAAGGAAACTATCGCAAGTATTATACCTAATACCAATGGAGGACAATATGCAGACAGAAATAATGCATAAGGTGATAATTTTAAAAAGCGTTTCAACACGATTATTAGGAAAACCAAATCAACCGCATTTGTAAGAATCAGTGCAAAACCGGCACCATTAAGGCCGAACGGTTTAATAAATACCAGGCATGACAATCCCAGCACAACGGCCCTGAACATACAGTAAACAGTAAACTGCCTTATCCTACCTGTTCCGACTGCAATATTATTGGGAAGAGCTACAAATAAAGTGCTTAGAAAAAATGAAGCTGTAAGCAGCATTAGAACTGTATTAGTCTGGCTGCTTACTGTTTTGCCCACCCATATCAGCATAAAACTGTTGCCGAAAACAAACATGGGTATAAATATCATGCAGGATAGCACGGTAATAAATCTTGTTGAACGAATGTATATGTCTTTTAATTTTTCATGCTGGTCTGTTGAATGAAGTTCACTTGCCATGGGAAAAGTAAATCCGAGCATATAGGCAATCATATAAGAAAGTGAATTAACTATCATGAATGGAATTGAATATATTCCTGCTGCCGCAACCCCAAGCCAGATCCCGATCAATGTCTGGTCCAATCTGCTAACAATTGCGCTTAAGCCTCTATTAATTGCGCCATAACCAATATAGGAACGCAAACGCCTTATGGTAGGAAAGTCAAAACCAGGCTTAAACCGGTAGGCAGGCAGCAGAATCCTTGCAATCATCCAATATGCTATTCCGGCGCATACTGTTGACAAAACCCTCATCAAAACAAACCCGACAACACCATACCCTAGATAAACCAGTAATAAGCCGAAACCGATGCCTGCAAGATTGGTAATAATAGCAACGCCATATGTTATTTCAAATCTCTGCAGCCCCATGGAAACAGCTCTGCCCCATGACATGCCCACACTGCCCAGAAAACCTATGCCTGCAAGCTGGAAAACAATAACTGCCTGAGATGACATATCCGCTGGAACTTTAAAAACATTCTCACTTAGAATTTTCGCAAACAGGATTATGACGGTCATGCCGATAAAGCCGATTATCAGGTATAACTGAAGGGTATTGTTCAACATTTTATTGGCAGAAGCAGTGTCGTTCCGGGCATGATCTTCTGCAAGATATTTGGTTATCGGCAAATCCAGGCCCATATCCATGACCGTCAGGTATCCGATTATTACAGCCACAAGACTTTGCAGTCCAAAGGCGGTTTCTCCAACTGCATCAAGCAGGAGGGGAGTTGATACAAGGTTTATCACCATAGGGATGGCATATCCCAGCAGGCTGGAAAACATATTGATGGATGTTCTGTTTAATCTGTCCATATTTTTGAAAATAAGAAATTGTCAGCTAGATAATTAGAAAAGAAAAATGAGATCAGATTTATAATTTTAAGGTGTTGTTTATTGTATTTGCAAAACTTTCCGGCAGGAAATTTTTAAAGCGTTCTCCTGCCAGATAGTCCTTAATAGCATCCTGATATTTTTTATATTCCTGCTCATCAATATTAATAATAAAATCTTCAAGATCTTTATTGGTCTTGAATATTCTGCGGTCTACAAACGCATTACTGTCTACATAGTCTGTAATATTTGGAGCGCCAAGGTAAATTGGCACACAACCGCAGCGCATACTGTCAAATATTTTTTCAGTTATATAGCCAGGCTCACCCTCAAGATTTTCATAACACAGGCTGAAACGATAGAAGGGCAGGACGTCCCATTTGTTTTTTACTGTTCCCCTGTAAGAAGAGTATACTTGTTTTTTAAACGGCAATATTTTTTCAACAAGATTTGCAGGATTATTCCAGCCGTAACCATACAGATCAAAGTTTTCAGGAAGAGCTGTTTCGAAGTGACGGATTGATTTTATGCGCTCTGAATATAACTCCCGTTTGTGATTTGAATATTTATTCATCGAAATGTTTACAAGCAGCTTCTTTTTACCAAAAGGAATCTTGGGAATTATCGAAAACTTACCTGTCTGAGGCCAGCATATCTTGAAATATTTTATGCTATCCACAATGGAATCATTCCATGTAAATATAATATTAAAAGCCTCGTGATTTTCTCTTTTCCAGTTGTCAGGGCTCACTGCGGGAGCCTCCCACAGGAATAAAACCATTTTGTCTTTGAGATGGCTGTTTAAGCATTCCGAATAAAGATCACGGACTATAGAGATTCCCCTGGCTTTATTTATTGTCCGCTTTAATCTAGCCTTAAAATTTGAATACGGGAACACGCTTGCAATATCAAAAAAGAAAACCCATTCACAATCATGCAATGAATTGTCATCTGCAGTGGTCAGAAGATAATTTTTTTCTAACAGGCGATCTCTGAGAAATATATATGGATCATTATAAGAATCCCGCTCGTTCGGATCGAACATCCTGTTATTGCCGCCTGAGAGCGTATGAATAAGTATCTTTTTCAAATTTAACGTTTCAACATTATACTATTGCGTAGAATCAAGTTTTATCGCATCGAATATTTCTATGAATCTTTGTTTCATGTCATGGTCTCTCAATGTACGTTGATATCCCCTGAAGGCAATTTCTTCGCGTTCATCCTCATGCTTCAAGTAATAATGTATTTTTTCAATCATCTTATCTGTTGAATCATAAATGGCAATTTCATTGCTGATGTCATAGAGTTTTTCCAAGCCTTCAACATAATAGGATAACTGGAACCCTCCGCACGAACTTATTTCAAAATGTCTGCCCTTGACCTGCTCATGAATTTTATGATCATTTTTTATAAATACATAAGCTGTATTGCGCCATGCCTTGAGCGTTTCTGTAACAGGCCTGTTTATGCCCATTAGGTAACGGATATCCCAGGACACTGAATTGGAAAGGTTCAGATTGATTTTGCTTTTGTTGAAAATATCAATCATCTCTATATATTCAACTGGGCCGTTGTTCCAGCCCGCACCCCGAATCATGACATTTATGCCGGATTTTTCAATTTGCCTCAGGCACCATGCCCTGAAAGGATGAAACTGTCCGACAAAACTGACATCAATTGTTTTTGGCAGGTCTTTCTTTGTAAAAAATCCGGTGTTGCAGGCAAAAGGAGAGAAGATTGCATTTTTGTGTCCTGCATCCCTGAACCTTTTAACCCCGTGAACATCTGAAGTTGTTACAAAATTAAAATGTTCAGCCCAGAAATTTGAGTATTTCCGTCTCCAGATATCGTCAAAAAAATAACCAAGCGTTTTTGAATACTTATTTATTTCATCAACAATTTCAGGAATGAACTGATTGGTGTGTGGAACAAAAATAACAATATCAGGGCGGTATTCTTTTACTTTGTCAAGCAGGGCATTGTTCATTTTAAACCTGCCTGATTCATTGAATATTTTTAAAAAATCAAATTTCTCTACACTCTCAGTTATGCTCTTGAGCGTCAGATAGAAGTTGTAATATTCATAGGACTCGGCTTCATTCCTGCCAAAAGCTGCTACCAGCAAAATTTTCATTTTATATAATCTTTCAGATAGCTATCGAAGATTTCAAACAGGCGGTCCATCTGCTCTGTTGAATCAAAAGGATACAGTCCCAGATAGAAACCGGATTTATGAATCATGTTCGCCCCGTGAAGATTATCGTCTTTCAGGCTTGGGAACATGTTTACTACCGGCTGCAATGCAATATTGCCAGTGACAATAGGCCTTGTTTCAACTCCCATCTTTTCAAGGTATTTTAAAAAGTTCTCTTTAGAAAAAGGGCACTCGGGAGTGAGCATGACAGGCAGGGCGAACCATGAGCACTCGGCATTATCTGACACCTGCATCAGCCTCATAATGTCTTTGTATTTTAAAAGATAACTGCCGAAGTATTCAGCATTTTTTTTACGCTGTTTATGAAATTCAGGCTGGCGTCCAAGCTGCACCAGACCAAACCCGGCCTGAAGTTCGGTGGGCCTGAGATTAAATCCCCAGTTTATGAAAGTATATCTTTCATCAATTCCGTTGGCAGGTTTTATATAGGTATGTTTCATGTTCCTGGCCCAGCCATGAGCACGCAGCAACCTGAACAGGTCGGATAAGCCCTTATCCCTGCAGCCGACCATCCCGCCTTCCATTGTCGTTATGTGGTGAGAAAAGAAAAATGAATAGCTGCCGGCAATTCCGAAAGTTCCGACTGACTGACCTTTGTATTTTGCCCCAAGGGATTCGCAGCAGTCTTCAACTAACACAAGATCATGCTTTTGGCAGATTTCTGTTATTTTATCCATTTCGCAGGGATTGCCCATCAGGTGTACCAGGGAGATGGCCCTTGTCCTCGGGCCTATCTTTATTTCAAGGTCTTTAATGTCCATGTTAAGGGTAAAGGGGTCAGTATCTACGAGCCTGACCTTAAGGCCAGCCATCATTGGTGACCATATCTGCGTAGGCCATGTAACGGATGGCGCCAGTATTTCATCACCTGGTTCAAGCAGGTTGGCAGCCGGGTTAACAAGAGCAAAGGCAATCAGAAGGTCAGCAGATGAACCGCTGTTTACAAAAATAGATTCAGAGTGATTGAATTTCTCGCTGAAGGTTTTTTCAAACCTGAGAGTTTTGTCACCCATTGTCGTTACGAACATACACAACGACTCCACAGCTTCCATAATCTCTTCAATCTCGTAAGTTGCACAACTCAGGGGATACCAGTATTTTTGAGGTCTGGATTTTTTAGCCAGCAATCCTTCATCAATAAATGCCTGCAGGTTCTTTTTCAGATCGTCCTTGGATTTGTATTTCATGATATTCAGCATTTATTTGAATCTTGCCATTTATAAAAATCTTCCAAGACCATTTTCAATCCTGTTTCAAGATCAATTGAATGTTTCCAGCCCAAAGCTGATAACCTTGTTACATCAAGCAGTTTTCGCGGCATTCCATCAGGTTTTGATGTATCCCAGATGATCCGGCCCTTATAATCCACAAGTATTGCAATCAGCTCGGCCAGTTCTTTTATTGTGAAATCAATTCCCGAACCAACATTTATAATTTCAGGAGAATCATAATTTTCCAGCAGAAAAACACAGGCTTCAGCGCAATCATCTACGTGAAGAAATTCCCTGCGGGCACTGCCTGTTCCCCACAATGTCACAGACTTGGCGCCGGCTTGTTTTGCCTCAGCAAAGCGCCTTACCAGCGCAGAAATAACATGAGAGCGTTCAAATTCAAAATGATCGCCGGGCCCATATAAATTGCACGGCATGGGAGAAATTATATTAAGCCCATACTGTCTGTTCATTGCCTGAGCCAGGCGAATGCCTGCTATTTTTGCAATTGCGTAGGATTCATTTGTTGGCTCGACTGGCCCGTGCATAAAGTATTCTTCTTTCATTGGCTGCAAAGATTCTCTTGGGTATATGCATGAACTTCCCAAAAAAAGTGTTTTTTGAACTTTATACACAAGGCAGGCTTCCATGAGATTATTCTGGATTTTGAGATTGTCCAGCAGAAATTCCGTGGGTTCAGCCATGTTTGCTGCAATGCCGCCAACCTTTGCTGCCGCTATGATTACAATCTCGGGTTTGGTCTCATTAAAATGTGAAAAGACGCTTTTAGCGTCTTTCAGATCAAGTTCGCTGCGTGTTCTGATAATTAAATTTAAAAAACCTTTCTTTTTTAAACTTCTTAAAATTGCTGAACCAGCCAGGCCTTCGTGTCCTGCTACATAGATTCTTGAATTCTTATTTAGCCTCACATCCAAAATCCATTTTAAATTTTTTACACTGATCAAACATGATATGCATTAAAATTATATTGGCTTTCTGAGCCATGATTTTCTCAAGGAAAGAATTCTATTTATCATTTTAACAGTTAAATGACCTGCTCCGAGAGACGCTGTTATAAATAATGAAAGTCCTATCAGCAATTTGATAAAATACATCGGTCGTTTTATTGCAGTGTTGAAATTTTGAACCGTCAGGGCTTTTTTCATTAACTTAAGTGCTTCATCTGTCTTATCCTGTTCAATCAGATTGAAGGCACATGTCAATAAATCAATCGATTTATACATTTCATAAAAAGAAATAGATTTAGGCTTGGCAATTTTTCTTTCTTCCTCATCATTCAAATGAGAGTCAATTACCCTGAAATAATCAGCTAACACAGTCCGGCCTTTTGCAATTATTTCAGTACCCTGAGTGCTGGAAATCCGGTATTGATGCAGGGGTTCGTCTATGATACCAATCGGCCCCCATTTTTTTGCCATTCGTAGATACAAATCAATGTCCGATGCTGAATGATATATGTGCCAGTTGAAATTACCAACTTCATTAAGAACATTTTTACGGGTCATCATAGTGGGAACAGGAGTAAATGTGCAATATTTTAAAACAGCATTAAAAAATTCATCAAAATTAAGGAAGGTTATCCCTTTCAATTCGCTAGGGAGCAATCTCTTGCCCATACGGATTGGCCGGTCAAGTTCATCAATTGTCTGCATCATAGTAAATACTGCACTGACATCAGGATGCGTCTTTAGAAATTCAACCTGTTTGCGAACCATTGTCTGCGTGTAAATATCATCTGCGTGATATAAGGCGACAAGGGGACCATCGCATAGAGTTAAGGCATAATTCCAGTTGCCTTCAGCTCCGCCAGATATGACAGGATTGAAGTAATACTTTACTCCCCTGCTTTCATATTTTTTTGCAATTTCAGCAGTGTTGTCTGTTGAAGCATTGTCACAAACAAAAACATCGATATCCGGATAATCCTGTACAAGGATTGACTCTAAGGTACGTTCAATTGACCATCCGGCATTATGGGCCGGAATGCATATAGTTACATGATCACTGCTATTACTCATAAATTATTTTCCATGAGCCAGTCTATGGATCTTTTTACAGCAGAAAGAGAATCATACTGCAGTTTAAAATCAAAGGTTTCTTTGAGTTTTGATATATCAGGCAGGTATCGGGCAGGCAACTTTTCAGGCAATGCAGGTTCTTTGATCATTACAGGAACTTTCTTATTGAAGCATGAGCTGACAAATTCAGCCAGCTCAGATATTGAAATACCATCATCAGAACCGACATTAAAAGTACTGATGTCAGTTTCACCAAGTAAAATCTCCCATAATGCCACAGCCACATCTGTGCTATAACAATACGACCGAACAAGTGTGCCATCGCTGTTTATTATTATGGGTTCCTGTTTTTGACATTTCTTGATGAAATCAGTCACTGCATACTGTGCATTAAGATCGATATAGGGACCCACAAAGGTAAAGAGCCGGGCGACCTTTACCTGCATGCAATATCTTTCACGGTATATGGAGCTAAGAACTTCCGCATATCTTTTACCTTCGGCATAACCGGAAGTCGAGGTGGTGATGTCAGGCCCCTGAAGAAAATCTTCAGGAATTTGTTTAAGTCGGACTGGCTGTGTTCCATACACGGCGCCTGAGCTCAGATAAAGAAAGGATTTAACCTTATTTGTTTCAGCAAGCTTTAAAACATTCAAAGTTCCACTAGTTATAGTTTCCATGGATCCTAATGGATCATTGTTTGTAACAAATGGATCGGCAGTGGTCGCAGCGTGAATGATATAATCACATTTTATTTGGTCAAAAGTAAACTCACTTACATTACCTTTAACAGTAATGAAGTCATCCCTAGAGGCTATATCTGGCATTTTAGCAAAAAAAGCATACGGATTCCTGGTCAGGATAAAAGTTCTGCAGGGTTTTATAAGAATTGTGTCATTTAAATAAGCGAGAGTTTTTAAAAGATAACTGCCGATAAAACCAGTACCTCCGGTAATAAATAAATTTTGCCCTGAAAGAGCATAAAATTTATCTCCAACCCGGCTGATTATTGATGAAATATCTTCAGAAACCAACATACAAAAACTCGATACTTATTTAAGTACCTCAAGTATTTTTTTGCAGATGAATTCTGCATCAATACCATGATATTTGTGGAGGTAAGACTGAGTTCCAGTTATGCTGATATACTCATCTGTCAAACAGATTTGTGTAAGCTTGCAGTTGAATCCAGACATTGCCATTGCTTTAGAGACTGATCCGGTAAATCCTCCATATGATGTGTGCTCATCAACAGTAAAAATATTCGTAACCTTTGATGCGATCTGTTTAACAGTTTCATCGTCAAAAGGCTTTAATGTCGGAAAATTTATTACATATGGATTGACATTATTTTTTTTTAGATAAACTAATGCCTTTAGCACTTCAGAGATAATTGGTCCTGTAGAAAAAATAGCAATCTCAGTACCTTCATTTAAGCATGTTGCTTTACCGATCTCAAAAGGGGACAGATTTCCGTATATGTTAGGTTCTCCACCACGACCCAACCTGAGATAGCAGGGGCCATTTTTAGAGATAATTGCATGCATTACCTGTTTTGTTTCAAAAGGATCAGTAGGAGTAATAACCGTCATATTAGGCATGGATTGCATCAATGCAATATCCTCTATCCCGTGATGTGAATATCCAGCTGTTCCATAGGTAACACCACCACCAACAGCAACAATCTTGACGTTCAGATTATGATAACAAACATCGTTTCTTATTTGTTCAAGGCACCTGATAACAGGGAAATTAGCAATTGAGTATGTGAAAACAGTCTTTCCGGTTAATGCCAGACCAGCTGCAACACCAGTCATGTTTTGCTCAGCAACACCCATATTCACAAAGCGCTCAGGAAAGTAGTTGCCGAACCTTTCCAATACTGAAAAGCCAAGGTCCCCGGTTAAAAGCCATATACGTTCATCTGTTTGGGCTAATTCACAAAGAGTTTCGATAAATGCTGTTCTCATATCAATCAGAAAGTTCCTCAAGTGCAAGTTTTAATTGTTCTGAATTTGGTGATTTATAATGCCAGGCAAGGGTATTTTCCATGTATGATACACCCTTGCCTTTTATTGTATGAGCAATAATGATACTGGGTTTATCCTTTTCAAAGGGGACAGCTTTAAGTGTTTTTTCAATTTCACAATGATCATGCCCATTGATTTCACGAACCGACCAGTTAAATGTCTTCCATTTATCAACTATCGGATCTAGGTCGATGACATCTTTTACTGCACCAAAACCCTGCAATTTGTTATAATCGACAATTGCCACGAGGTTATCCAGTTTATGCTGAGGTGCAAAGAGGATGGCTTCCCAGTTCGATCCTTCATTAAGCTCTCCGTCACTCATTAAAACAAAAGACCTGAAAGTTGAGTTTTGTCTTTTTCCTGCTAATGCAATTCCACAGGCAACAGGTAGTCCATGCCCTAGTGATCCAGTCGACAGTTCGACTCCAGGAACATGATGGCTTGCATGCCCGGCAAACATACTCCCATTACTGCAGTAATCGTTTAATTGTTGAATCGGGAAAAAACCTTTTTCGGCAAGGACAGCATAAAGAACCGCTGCAGCATGACCTTTACTGAGGATGAACCTGTCTCTGTCTAAATACTGGGGATTGTCAGCTTTGTATTGTAATGTGGTTTCGTATAATACAGCCAGCAGATCTGCAATGCTCAGGCATGAACCAATATGTGATGCATTGGCTCTGTGCACCATTTTAAGAGCATGAATCCTTATCTTTCTGGCAAGCTCTCTAGTATGGATATCAGCCATATTGTATCCAGTCTAATGTGAAAAAATATATCAGAATCTACCAGACCTTCCAGGGGGCTTTGTCATTGTCCCACATCTGATTGAGCATTTCATATTCGCGGTAAGTATCCATGCCAATCCAGAAACCTTTATGCTGGAAGGCCATCATCTGGCCGTCCTCGGCAAGTTTTTCCATGGGTTTTCGTTCCAGAATACAGTCAGGATCAAGGTAATCGAACGTTTTTTTATTAAAAACAAAGAAGCCACCGTTAATCCATTCCGTCTCGACTTTTTCCCTGAAACTGTTTACATGGCCGTCTGGCGACATGTCCAGTATTCCATATCGGGAAGGTGCCCGTGTAGCTGTAAGAGTAGCTGTTTTTCCATGCGATTTATGGAACTGAAGAAGTTTTGAAATATTTATATCAGCAAGCCCGTCACCGTATGTGACCATGAAAGTGTCAGATTTTATATAGGGTTCGATGCGTTTAATCCTTCCGCCTGTCATGGTGTGAAGCCCGGTATCAACAAGGGTGATTTTAAAATCCTGTTCCTGATGGTCATTCTGGAATATGATTTTATTTTTCTTGCCAAGTTGAACTGTGCAGTCATTGCTCATTATTTCATAGTTGATAAAATAATCTTTGATGACATTGCCTTTATATCCAAGGCAGAGAATAAAATCTGTAAATCCATAATGGGCATAAATTTTCATGATGTGCCATAAGACAGGCCTTCCGCCTATTTCGACCATGGGTTTGGGTTTATACTCTGTTTCTTCCCTCAATCTAGTGCCCAGGCCACCGCAAAGGATTACAACCGGTATATTCTGAGTCATCAGAACCCTTCCTTGCTGATTAAATTTTGAATCTGTCTTATTTGTTTCAGCGATATATCACGCATATTCATTTTATTTTCATGCCACGCCTTATACCATTCAACTGTCCATTCAATAGCAGCTCTGCTATCTAAAAGAGGTTTCCATCCAAGCTCATAAACAGCTTTATCAATGCACAGCTTTAACAAATGGGCCTCGTGAAGGTTTTTTGTCTGTACTTCAGGCGTAACAATACTTCCATTTCCCCATGCAGATACAAACTTTTCTGCAAGTTCCATAACGCGTATCTGAGAGTTCTGAGCAGGACCGAAGTTCCATGATCCGGAAAACCTCGCAGGATCATTATAAATTTTCATTGCCAGAAGCAGGTATCCGGATAATGAGTCAAGCACATGCTGCCAGGGCCTTATTGCATCAGGTTTACGCACAAGGATAGGTTTTCCCATGGAAAGCGCCCTTATGCAGTCAGGAATAATCCTGTCTTTTGCCCAGTCTCCTCCACCGATGACATTTCCGGCGCGGGCTGTTGCAAAACCTCTGAGATTATCCTCTTTATCAAAGAATGAGCGTTGATATGCGGAGCATACTATTTCAGCTGCTCCCTTACTGGCACTGTATGGGTCATGACCTCCCATGGGGTCATTTTCTCGATAGCCCCAGACGCATTCTCTGTTTTCATAGCACTTGTCCGAGGTAACAATGACAGCTGCCCTGACACAAGGACTGAGACGAACCGCTTCAAGAACATTTATGGTACCTCCAATATTCGTATCAAAAGTCCCTTTGGGATCCATATATGAATCTCTGACAAGCGCTTGGGCAGCCAGGTGAAAAATAATCTCGGGTTCGACTTCCTTAAAAGCTTTACTTACTACATTGCTGTCTCTGATATCACCTTCGATAGATGTAATATTATTATCAAGACCGATCAGGCTAAAATGTGACGGTTCTGTATTAGGATTCAAGGCCAGGCCTGTCACTCTGGCTCCCAGTTCATTAAGCCAAAGAGCAAGCCAGGAACCTTTAAATCCGGTATGACCGGTTATAAGAACGGATTTGTTATTAAAGAAATCATTGAACATTTGTTTGCCTGGATTGTATAAATTTATCGATTATGCTCATCGTATAATCGATCTGCTCTTTTCCAATACCCGGAAATGTCCCAAGGAAGAACGTATTATTCATGATACTGTCCGTATTTGGAAGTTCTCCGATCTTTCGGTGTTTAATATCCAGATAAGCGGGCTGCCTTAATAGATTGCCACCGAAAAGGTTTCTGGTTTCTATCAGATGTTCGCTTAGATAATTTGTCAGTTCTGTCCTGGAAAAACCTGCAGATTTTTTTACAGAAACAGGGTATGCAAACCATGCAGGATCACTTTTGGGAGTGGCTTCAGGAAGAATGAAATATTCTTTGAACATCTCAAAACCTGCAGTCCATAGATTAAAATTGTTTCGTCTGGCATCGCAAAATTTATCAAGCTTTTTCAGTTGCTCTATACCAATTGCCGCCTGAATGTCTGTTGCTTTTAGATTGTACCCTATATGTGAGTAAACATATTTGTGGTCATATCCTTCAGGAAGCTCGCCGAACTTTTTTATGTACCGGTTACCGCATCTGTTATTTTGTCCTGGACCACAATAGCAGTCACGTCCCCAGTCTTTAAGGGAGCGGACTATTCTTGCCAGTGTACTATCAGAAGTAATAACTGCCCCGCCTTCACCCAAGGTAATGTGATGCGCCGGATAAAAGCTGTATGTGGCGATATGACCGAATGTTCCTACATAAGCGGTCTTTGGAGACGGATTTTTCAGAGAGTAGCTTGAACACAGGGCATCACAGCAATCCTCAATCAGAAAGAGGTCATGTTTTTTCACTATTTTCATGATATTTTCTATGTCGAACGGGTTACCCAGTGTATGGGCAATAAATATGGCACGTGAACTTGAGCTTACTGCCTGTTCTATCTGTTCCGGTATTGCATTATAAGTGGGAATTTCAACATCAACAAATACTGGTATCAGCCCATTTTGAAGAATCGGATTCAGAGTTGTGGGAAAACCTGCAGAAACTGTAATAACCTCATCACCTGGTTTGAGCCGTCGGTCTTTTAAAAGGGGGGATGTCAATGCCGACAATGCCAGCAGATTGGCGGAAGAACCTGAATTGACAAGAATAGCGTGCTTTGTACCAATCTTTTCTGCAAGCTGATTCTGGAATATTTCAGTAAAGCGACCTTCTGTCAGCCAGAAATCAAGGGAAGCTTCAACAGCAGCCTGTATCTCCTTTTCATCATAAACACGGCCGGCATAGCGTACTGGTGTGACGCCTGGAATAAATGCTGTTTGCGTTTTCTTTATATTATGTAAGTTGGCTACTAATGCTGATATCTGTTTTCTAAGCGTTTCCGGGGTCATTGTAAACTATCCTGTATTAAATCTGTCTACCTTCAATCTTGCAGTCAAATCCTGCATCATTTAGAGTTTTTTCTTTTTTTGCTGTTTCCATGTCGGCATCCAGCATCATATCAATCAGTTGATCGAATGTTACTTTTGGCTCCCAGCCAAGGATATTCCTTGCTTTAGTTGCATCACCGAGTAAAACATCAACCTCAGACGGTCTGAAATACCTGGGATCGATGACAACATATTTTTCATATTCAAGATCGAGTTTTTCAAATGCTTTTTGAACAAATTCCTTTACCGAATGTGTTTCTCCAGTTGCTACAGCAAAATCATCAGGTTTGTCCTGCTGGAGCATCAACCACATAGCTTCGACAAAATCACCTGCAAATCCCCAGTCGCGTTTTGCATCGAGATTGCCTAAAAATAGTTTATCCTGAAGGCCCAACTTGATTCTTGCCGCCGCGCGCGTCACCTTGCGTGTGACAAACGTTTCACCGCGTCTTGGAGATTCATGATTAAAGAGGATGCCGTTACAAGCAAAAATATTATAAGCTTCACGATAATTTTTGCTTATATAATATGAATACACCTTGGCAGCTGCATAAGGGCTTCGCGGATGAAAAGGAGTTGTTTCGTTCTGTGGTGGCAATGCGGCCCCGAACATCTCACTTGAAGAAGCCTGATAAAATCTGGTGCTAATTCCGGTTTTTCTTATTGCTTCAAGTATTCTTAATGTTCCAAGTCCAGTTATATCTCCTGTGTATTCGGGCATGTCAAAACTCACCCGCACATGGCTCTGAGCTGCAAGGTTATATATTTCGTCAGGTTTAATGCTATGCAGCATATCCATTAACTGGCCTGATACTGAAAGATCACCGAAATGAAGAAACAATCTAGTATCTGGGTCATGCAGATCCCTAAAAAGATGATCGATTCTATCGGTGTTAAATGTACTTGCTCTTCTGATAAGGCCATGAACTTCATAACCTTTCTCAAGCAGTAATTCTGCAAGATAGGAACCATCCTGTCCTGTTATTCCTGTAATCAAAGCCTTTTTCATATATTCACCTGTCTTTTATTTTTACAGCTCCGCCAATCCCGGTGAGGGGGGTTATTTTAGAAATGTACTATAATTGTTTTTCATCATTTAATTTTGCTATTCAAATCTCGAGTAAGAATCGATTGAATAAGCGTCTAAAGAGTTTTATCGGCCAACTGATTATATAAATGAAGATATTTTTGCGCAATTGCAGGCCATGAAACATTTTTATTAATTTTCTCTTCCGAGTCAAGTGTGCTGGTATCATTCAATGCTGTTAATATGGCACAGGAAAGCTCGTTGAAATCGCCTTTTTTAAACAGGCCTTTTTCGTTGACGAACGGTCTGTTTGCTTCGATATCGGTAACAGCAGGAACAAGTCCGGCAGCAAGCGCTTCTAGCAGCGAAACCGATGTGCCGTCTGCAAGAGATGTCGAGACATAGACCTTTGCCTTTTCCATATATTTCGGGATTTCGCTGTTGTCGATTTGTCCGGTGAAAGTGATGCGCTCTGAAACGCCGAGTTCGGCAGCCAGATTCTGTAATTGATCGCTAAGAGACCCTTCGCCGATGATTATGAATTTTGCCTCGGATTCTCTGGCGAGAACAAGTGGGATGGCTCTGATAAGTGTTTCTACATCATAAATAGGCTCCAGGCTCCTTGTCGATATAATGGTTTTCGAATCGGATGAGGAAGTTACTTCAAAGAATCTGTCGTCAACGCCTGAAGAAACGATTTCTGCGCAAGCGAGCGCCCTGTTGGATTTCATGTTTTCGGAAACAACGGTTATTCTGTCTGACAGCAATGCTGCGAGCTTGAATAATGGCTTAATCAGGCGATTTTCCGCTATCCTGTAATCCATCCCTCTGACCGAATTGATAACCGGCTTTCCTGTCAGTTTCCCTGAAATGGCTGCAATCAAGCCTGTCGGGACTATCCAGTTTCCATGAATGATATCCGGTTTTTCCCTGATGATGAGCTTAAGCGCGGCAAAAAAACCCGAAATCATATAAGCAACCATTCTGAATTTCGGAACCCTGCCGCTCTGGCCGAGAGGCTTTTCTCCGCTCGGATACCAGAAGCGGTGCACCGGTATGCCTTCATCCAATTCAAAGAAAGGGCTTCTTTTGAAAACCCTGGGGCAGAGTACGACAATATCCAACCCTTCTTTCTTAAGCGCGAGGCATAGCTTTTTGATGAATATGCCTCGATATGAGCCCGGATAATCGGGATAACCATTGGTCACCATGAGGATTTTCACAGTAATGCTATGCCACATGAATGAACCGTGTGCAAGCGGCAGGGAAATATTGTAAATTGTAATTCTGTATGATTGTATTACAAAGTTATTGACAAGAGATTCATCATTTATTAGCATTTTTTTATCAGGGTCAAATCGTTACTTAATTCAGGATGGGGAGGATTAAATGTCTTTACTTGATGCTCTATATACCGATGAACACAGATTGTTTCGTGATGCAGTCAGGAAATATTATGAAAAAGAGGTTACGCCTCATGCAGATGAATGGGAAAAGAACGGGATCGTCCCGAAAAAGGCCTGGAAGGACTTAGGGGCCCAGGGATTTTTGTGCCCGTGGCTTCCTGAAGAATACGGCGGGACAGGTGCCGATTTCCTGTATTCATTCATTCTTATCGAGGAGATGGCCAGGACGCACTGCGGCGGGTTTTTCTTTCCTCTTCATTCAGACATAATCGTCCCTTACATTTATACCTTTGGAAACGATGAGCAGAAAGCGAAATGGCTTCCGGGATGTGCTTCGGGTGACATCATAACGGCAATAGCCATGACCGAGCCTAATGCCGGCTCGGACCTTGCAAACATAAAGACAACAGCAATCAAGGACGGCGACAGCTATATCATCAACGGCCAGAAGACGTTCATCTCAAACGGCATCAACTGCGACCTTGTCATTGTCGCCGCAAAGACCGATCCCAAGGCTAATCCGCCTTATGCCGGGGTTTCGCTTATCGTTGTTGAAGACGGCACCCCCGGGTTCGAACGCGGAAGAAAGCTTGATAAGATCGGGCTTCATTCGCAGGATACGGTGGAGATGTCATTTTCCGATTGCAAAGTTCCGGTTTCAAACCTGCTTGGACAGGAAGGCCAGGGGTTTTATTTTCTTATGCAGAAGCTCCAGCAGGAGCGTCTTGTATGCGCAATGGGCGCGCAGATAGGCGCAGAGGAATCCCTCAGGCTCACAATAGATTTCTGCAAATCCCGCGAGGCGTTCGGCCGTCCGATAAGCCGATTCCAGTATATTTCATTCGAGCTTGCAAAGCTTGCGACCGAGGTCGAAATCGGCAGGACATTTCTGGAAAGCCTTATTATCGATCACATGGCCAAGAAGGATGTCGTAATGAAGGCCTCCATGGCGAAATACTGGATATGCGAAATGCTTAACCGCGTCGTGGGCCAGTGCGTTCAGTTCCACGGGGGGTACGGCTACATGGAGGAATATCCCATCGCCCGCGCCTTCAGGGACGCGCGCGTCCAGACCATATATGCTGGAACATCCGAAATAATGCTGCTCATCATCAGCAGACAGATGGGTTTGTAAGACCATGCTCAAGGGTCTTAAAGTCCTTGATTTCAGCTATCTGCTGCCCGGTCCGCTGGCGACGGTTATGCTTGCCGATATGGGCGCAGACGTCCTGAAGGTCGAATCGCCCGTAAAGATAGATATTGTAAGACTGACGCCGCCGTTCGTGGATAAAAACAGCACTGTTTCATATCTGCATGCCTATCTGAACAGGAACAAGAGATCGCTATCACTCGATCTCAAAAAACCGACAGCATTGACGATCATTCATAAGCTGATTATCGAGCAGGGTTTCGATGTCATTGTCGAGCAGTTCAGACCGGGCGTAATGGCAAAGCTCGGACTCGGATATGAAGACCTTAAAAAAATAAGGCCTGACATTATTTACTGTTCCATTACAGGCTACGGACAGTCTGGACCATTCAAAAACAGGGCAGGGCACGATATTAATTATCTGAGCCTTTCTGGTGTGATGGGTTATTCGGGAAATAAGAAGACAGGTCCCGCGCTCATGGGTGTTCAGGTTGCCGATGTCACGGGTTCACATGCCGCTGTCATAGGCATTCTGTCCGCAATCATCGACAGGAGGAATTCAGGCAAGGGCCGCCATGTCGATATTTCCATGACAGACTGCATGTTCCCGTTTCATGCCGTCACCGGCCTTAAGGGCTTATATGAAGATAAGGAGCCGTGCTTCGGCACCGACATATTAAACGGCGGCTCTTTATACGGTTTTTATGAAACATCAGACGGGCGCTACCTTTCATTCGGCGGCATCGAACCGCAATTCTTGGCGGCTTTTTTAAAAGAACTCGGACTTGACGGTTTAATTACCGGCGGAATCATGACCGAAAGCGAAGTGGAAGAAATCCGCAAAAAGGTAGCCGATGAAATCAGAAAAGAACCATTAGCCTGCTGGAAAGAGCGCTTTGAAAAGATTGACGCATGCGTCGAACCTGTTTTGACGGTAAGTGAAGCGTTCAGCAATCCTCATGCGAAAGAAAGGGGTCTTATCGTTGATGTGCCTCAGAATTCTGGTGGAAAATGCCCGCAGCCGGCTCTGTCTGTAAAATTCAGCGGATTTGAGGCCCAATACAAATGGGCGGGTTGTGAACTCGGCAGGGACAACGAATCTGTACTTGAATCTCTGGGGTTTTCGAAAAAGGACATTAAAGAGTTAAGGGCCCTCGGGCTCTTCGGAATAGAAACATAAAACAAGGAGGATTGATATGGGAGGGATTGTTTCATTCGGCGGTTATGTTCCACGCTACCGTATCACGAGAATGAATATCGTGCAGAACATGGCCTGGTATTTTCCCGTGATAATGGCGGTTGCAGGTGGAGAAAAGGCTGTCGCCAACTGGGACGAGGATGCCGTCAGCATGGCTGTCGCGGCAGGCTGGAACTGCATGGCGGGCAGGGACAGGAAAAAGATCGACTCGGTTTACCTTGCTTCGACGACACTGCCTTTTGCGGACAGACTCAATGCGGGCATAGTCGCTGCGGCGCTCAATGTCCCGGAAAACGGCACAATGCATGCCGATTTCGGCGCATGCATAAAGGCGGGCACTACGGCCATGATCGCAGGCCTTGAAGCGATCGCATCAGGCAAACGCGGCAATGTCCTCGTTGCAGCCTCCGACCTTAGAAGAACGAAGATGGCGACCATGCTCGAAATGTTTTACGGCGACGGCGCGGCTGCGGTTCTGCTCGGGAATAAGGACGTTGCCGCGGAGTTCATTGACAGCTATTCAATAAGCTGTGACTTCATAGACCACTATAAAGGCTATGGAAAGGAATTTGACTACAACTGGGAAGAGAGATGGGTGCGCGACGAAGGTTATGGAAAAATAATTCCTGAAGCCATCAGGGCTTTTCTCAAGAAAACGAATCTTACGATAGGCGATTTCGCCAAAATAATTTATCCATGCTACTTCACCGGCACGCACAAGCAGATTGCAAAAGAGCTTGGCATCGAACCTGCCAGACTTCAGAGCAACCTGCATGACGGCATAGGCGATACCGGAACCGCCCATCCTCTTCTCATGCTTGTTGATGCTCTCGAAGATGCAAAGCCTGGTGATAAGATACTTCTTGCAAGCTTCGGCCAGGGCTGCGACGTGCTCGGCTTTGCCGTAACGGATAAGATCACTGCTCTGAAGGCCTCGCATGGAATCAGGGCCGCCGTCCGGCAGAAAGTCGATATAGGCAGCTACCAGAAATTCATCAAATTCCGGGATCTCATAGAGGCCGACCTCGGGATCAGGGGAGAGGCGAATCCGAACACTTCGCTTACGGTTCTCTGGCGGAAACACAAGATGATACTGGGAATGGAAGGGGCTAAATGCAAAAAATGCAGCACCGTGCAGTTTCCTGCACAGCCGATTTGTGCAAATCCCGATTGCGGCAGCATGGAGTTTGAGCCATACGAATTTGCCGACAAGGCAGGCGATATTGCAATGTTTACTGGCGACCTTCTATCGCCGTCGGTTGACCCGCCCGCCGTTTACGGCATGGTCGAATTCAAAGGGGGCGGCAGGACGATGCTTGATTTCACTGATTGCAACCTGAACCAGCTGAAGGTGGGTATGAAAGTCAGGATGTCGTTCAGGCGAAGATACACTGACAGTATGAGAGGTTTCACTGGCTATTTCTGGAAGGCCGTACCTCAGGTTCAGGACGGGGAGGTGTGAGATGGCAAGCGGGATAAGAGACAGGGTTGCCATTATCGGAATGGGCTGCACCAGATTCGGCGAGCGCTGGAACGAAAGCCCTGATGATCTCATGGTGGAGGCATTCACCGAGGCAATCGCGGATGCTGGCATCGAAAAGAAAGATATTCAGGCGGCATGGTTTGCCTCATGCTTTGACGAGGCCAATGTAGGCAAGAGCGCATTGCCTCTGTCAATGGCACTCAGACTGCCGAATATAGCCATAACGAGGGTTGAGAACTTCTGCGCAAGCGGAACCGAGGCCTTCCGCGGCGCAGTCTATGCGGTCGCCTCGGGAGCATATGACATTGTCCTGGCGCAGGGCGTTGAAAAGCTCAAAGACATCGGCTACGGCGGTCTTCCCGAGTTCAGTTCCGCAATGGGTCTGACAAACGCATTGTGGTTCCCCAATGTGACCGCACCGGGCAGCTTCGCCATGCTGGCAAGCAGTTATGCGGCGAAATACGGTCTGGACATGCAGGATATAAAGCGCGCCATGGCCCATATTTCGGTCAAGAGCCATGCAAACGGTGCACTCAATCCCAAGGCCCATCTGAGAAAGCCGGTCACCGAGGAGCAGGTGCTAGCATCACCCATGATAGCCTATCCGCTTGGTCTGTTTGACTGCTGCGGGGTCAGCGACGGCAGCGCTTGCGCAATAGTAACCACACCTGAAATAGCAAAATCTCTTGGCAAAAAAGATATCGTTTCGGTAAAGGCGCTTCAGCTCTCACTTTCAAATGGGTCGGAAATCGCCTACGGCTGGGATGGAGCACACTTTGTAACGACAACGAAGGCCAGCAAGGACGCCTATGCCGAAGCAGGCATAAAGAATCCCAGGGAAGAGATCAGCATGATAGAGGTGCACGACTGCTTCTCCATAACCGAACTTGTGACAATGGAAGACCTCCATATATCAGAACGCGGAAAAGGCCCCAAAGACGTTCTGGACGGGTTCTATGATGCAGCAGGAAAGGTGCCGTGCCAGATTGACGGTGGCCTCAAATGCTTCGGGCACCCGATCGGCGCATCAGGGCTTCGCATGATATATGAAATGTATCTGCAGCTTCTGGGCAGGGCAGGCCAGCGCCAGCTCAAAGACCCGAAATTCGGCCTGACTCATAACCTTGGCGGATTGCCGGTCATGAATGTCTGTTCTATTTCGATTCTGGGCAGGTATGAGGGCTAGAAGCCTTTCTATCTACTTTAGAGAAGCAGAATAAGGAGGTTGATATGGCTGACAAAACTAAAGTCGGGAAGGAATATCCGCCTGTTGTGTGGGAGGTGGAAAGGGGAAAGATCAGGGAGCTTGTAAGGGCGATTGGCGATCCCAACCCTGTTTATACTGACAGGGATGCGGCAGTTGCTGAAGGCTATAAGGATGTGCCGGCGAGCCCCACGTTTCTTACGATACCTGCCATGTGGTGTAATGTGCTGGCGACCGTCCTGCTGGATGCTTCTGTAAATGTCGCAATGGTGCTGCACGGCGAAGAAGAATATGAGTATCTGACTGAAATCTATCCCGGCGATATTCTTACCGGTGTGCCTAAACTTGTCTCGGTCGAGGAAAAAGAGAGCAAGTCCGGCAGGATGATGCACATGGTGACAATAGAGATCGATTATACGAACCAGCACGGCGAGAAGGCGGCCAGGGCCAGAACGCTTATAGTTGAGAGAATGTAGGAGGCATGCCATGGCGGTTTATTTTGAAGATGTCAATATAGGCCAGGAGATGCCGAAGCTTGTAAAAGGTCCAATACAGAAGCTGCAGCATGTAATCTATGCGGGCGCATCCGGAGATTTCAACCCCCTTCATACGGACGACGACTTTGCAAGAATGGTCGGGATGAAGGACGGTGTAATAACCCACGGCATGTTCATAATGGGAATCATCGGGCAGGCCATAACCGACTGGGTGCCGAAGAAGGACCTCAAAAAGTTCGGCGTCAGATTCATGGGTATGACAAAACCCGGCAACACGATAACGGTAACCGGAAATGTAGTTGACAAAATAGAGGATGGAAATATTATTGTCTGTGAAGTTCAGGCCGCTGACGAATCAGGCGACATCAAGGCAACTGGCCGTTTCACTGCGAAGTTTCCCAATAGGGATAAATAAATTTCAGGAGGAAAGGCATGTCAAAGATCGATTTAACCGGAAGGGTAGCAATAGTAACCGGCGCAGGGGCCGGACTAGGCAGATGCCATGCGCTGGAGCTTGCGAAACACGGTGCAAAGATCGTTGTAAATGACCTGGGCGGCTCACGCGACGGTCAGGGCGGCAGCCACACGGCGGCGGAGCAGGTTTGCGCGGAAATAAAAGCCATTGGCGGTGAGGCTGTTCCCAATTTCGACAGTGTTGCAACGTCCGCAGGCGGCGAAAACATAGTGAAAACTGCAGTGGATGCATTCGGCAAAGTCGATATAGTCGTGAACAACGCGGGCATACTTCGCGACAAGACATTCGGCAAGATGGATGAGGAAAGCTGGGATCTGGTCAATGCGGTGCATCTAAGGGGTGCTTACTGTGTAACCAAGCCCGCATTCAACATAATGAAGGAGCAGGGCTTCGGCAGGATTGTCATGACCACATCAGGCGCCGGCATATTCGGCAACTTCGGGCAGTCGAACTATGCTGCTGCCAAATGTGGCATTGTCGGGCTCGCAAACGTGTTGAAGCTGGAAGGCGCAAAATATAATATCAAGACTAATGTAATCGCGCCGATCGCAGCATCCCGCCTTACCGAGGACGTAATGCCTCCGCAGTTTTTTGAGAAGTTGAAGCCCGAATTCATTACCGCGCTGGTTGTTTACCTTTGCTCCGAGCAGTGCCAGGATTCCGGCGCGATAATCAACTGCGCAGTGGGTTATTACAGCCGTTCCGCAATAATGACTGGCAAGGGTGTGATACTTTCCGACGGCAAGAGAATCCCCGCGCCTGAAGAAATAATGGACAACTGGGACAAGATCATGAATCTCGACGGCGCAAAGACCTTCGGTCAGCTGAACGAGATCTTCGGCGAATTCGGCCAGCTTTTACAGTAGGTCTTATCGGTACACAGAATATCCCTCTGCCTGAAAGGCAGAGGGATATTTTTATTTTCTTTTATAATGAGAATATCTGTTCGTAGGTGTCTCTCTTTTTGATGTATTCTATCGAGCCGTTTTCCATGACAAGGACTCTGGCAGGCCTTGGAAAAGAATTTGTGTTGGCGGCGAAGAACTGGGAATTATAGGCCCCGGTACAATAAATAATAAGGATTTCACCTTTCTTCGGCTTATGCTGAAGTTCGACTTTGCATTTCGTCAGCATGTCGCTCGAAAAGCATAGCTGCCCGGCAATGAATGTCTCATATGGCAGTTCATCGAATGTCTTCAATTCAGTGGCGACGGACCAGCGGTTGAACGGCATGCCGTTCATGGCTGCTGCAAAGCTGGTTTCTCCGATGTTGACGGTCGTCATGTCATGCACGCCGCCTATTCTCCGGGTTCTGAGGACTTTCAATAGCGTAACCCCGCTGTCTTCGACTATGCTGCGTCCGGGTTCAATGACGAGGACGGGTTCGCCTATTTCCTTAAGTGCCGAAACCGTATTCACACTCCTGCCTTCAACATTGATGTTGCCTGTAAGGATTGTTCTCAGCATGTTTTCTTTGGCATGTTCGCAATAGTATTCCTTGCCGGAGAAATTCAGCACTTTTTCTTTTCCTTTTTTCGAGACCGTGAAACCGTTAAGCGATCCGGCCCATGTCCAGAGTGCTGAATTGTCTCCTTCGAGAGATTTTGAGTACCCGAATCTGATTCTGCCAAGTATATGCTCCCACTGCTCTTTCGTGAGGTAGCTTACAGGGTATCCGCCGCCTATGTTGATCATGCTGCATTTGTGCCCTTTTGCCTGAAGGGTTTTGCTTAATTCGACAAGTTTGCCGGCGGCAAACAGAAAAGGCTCGGGCCTTGTGACCTGCGAACCAATATGGACATGAAATCCCATAAACCTTACAGTAGCAGTCTTTTTAAGGAGTTCAAAAAACTCCGGCATGCTGTTCAGGCTGCACCCGAACTTTGTCCATGGCCCGGCTGTTGTAATCAGTGAATCAACAAGATTGTCCCCGTCGAGCCCGCTTATTCTGAGCATCACCCTGGGGGATTTCCCGATGGCGGAGGCCATTTCCGAGATAATCTGAAATTCATCGATGTCGTTTGCAATGATGAGCATGTCTTTGACGATAGCGGTTTTTATGAGGTCATCTGATTTGGCGTTGCCGTTAACATCGATAAGTTCGGGTTTGATGCCGCCGTCAAGGGCGCATCTGGCCTCGTTGTCGGAGGCTACATCCGCGCCGGCACCTTCCTGTCTGATGATCCTGAAAACCCCTGGGTGTGTGCAGGCCTTGGCTGCATAGCGAATTTCAGCATTTTTATACAGCTCGTTGAAGACCTGCATGTAAGCCCTGAGATTGCTTCTTATCTGTCCTGCATAATGGACATGAAGAGGCATGCCGTAATTCTGGTCCCACCATGACACAGGGTAGCCGGCAATATATGCCTGGCTTTCCGAAAGGTTAACAAAGCCTGAGCTGCTGGTGTAGTCCGGACGGAAAAACTCGCTGTCATGTTCTGCCGCTTCCACTGAGAAGATATCGGTTCCTATTGCGCCTGCGGCAAGTGCTGCCGAAGCGGTCAGTTTGATAAAATCCCGGCGTTTCATTTCCATCATCAATCGTCCTTTGGTATAAGAAAAAGGTTGTGTGCAGCCCTGCTCATAAGCCTTTCTTAGCATATCTATTTTCAAATTGGGAAGGGAACAATAAACTTGAAAACTTCATTTGATTATTATTCTTTGATTTTTGTTAAAAAATCACTGCAAAGAAATATCAGGAGGAAATATGAAATATTTCACCGCCGAAGAGGCTAGGACGTTTGCAGAAAAATGGCTTCCCGCATGGACGGGAAACAACCCGGGGATGCTTGCCGGTTTTTATTCCGATGACGCCTTCTATCTCGACCCTGCAGTCCCCCAGGGCGTCAAGGGTAAAGAAGCCCTGATTAAATATTTCACGAAACTCCTTTCCTTCAACCCGGACTGGGTCTGGACGCAGATAGAGGGTATTCCGCTGGAGGATGGTTTCCTTAATAAATGGCTCGCTAAAATTCCTGTGGGCGATAAGGTGCTGGAGATTGCAGGCGTTTGCTTTGTCCAGATAAACGATGAGGGGAAAATTTACCGCAACGAGGTCTATTTCGACAGGTCGCACCTTCTGGCCGAGCTCTCAAAGCAGAAGAACAAACAATAAAGACTTTTCAGCTTAAGCCTGTATTCAAGGCTGCTTTTATCAGGAAAGCCACCTCTCGACATCATTTAAAAACTTGTCCGGCTGGGCCAGCGTTACCATGTGGCCTGATACCCTGTAGCGCGGAAAATATATCGGGCGCATGTCAGGTGTTTCTATATCCGGCAGAGTCCTTGGCCTATAGTAGACGTATATGTATCCGTCTTCGGTCGAGTCATCCCACACGACGTCTTCAACGATGTCCGCATACTCTTTAATGGAGTCCGGAAGAACCGCTGCATATATGACGAGGTCCAGGTCGCAGTCGGTGATTAAAGTGTCGACGAGCGCCAGGTTTTCGAGGAACATTCCGCCGAAGATATCATTCATCGGATCTATCGGATATCCCGCGTTTATGGCCTCATTGTTATAGAATGTACTGTTGACGGCATCGTTGCAGCCGACAACGTAGGCGTCCCACGGATTAAGCGGACCAAGAACCATTTCGAGAGTATCCGTTGCCTCTTCCGGCCGGATTTCCTCGCTTTCAAGGGTCTTCAGCATTACCTTTTTCTTTATTCTCATCCTTTCCGCGGCAGGCAGCTTCCCGAACCCCGGGCCCTCAATGACTGCAAGCGCATCCCGGGACTCGCTTTCGATGTATCTGTACGCATTCTTCCTTGCCGAAGGATAGAGAAGTCTTATCGAGAACACATCGCGACCGAGCATCTGCGAGAGGATGGACTCCCTGTCGACCATGCTACGGTTGTAGTTCGATATGCCCATTGTATAGCCCTCATCCATGTCATACTGGTAGACATCCCTTTTTGCAGTTTTCACCACGAAATCGAGCGCATTGTCGAAGGCATGACAGTCCGGCCTTCCGCCGCATGGCGTGTAAGTCGTGCCTGTTGATTGTGCTATATCGAATATTACTGAACCCTCTTTCTCGTATGCCTCACCTGTAAGTTCGTCCTGATAATGCCCTGTGAGCAGCGGTTCGATCAGTATCTGGCCGCCGAACTGCGAGGCAACGGCTTCAGGCGTGACGATCCTGCCTTTACAGGAGGAATTGATCCTTTCGAAGTGTTTCTGTATCTCGGATGCGAGCGCAATATCCCTGTATATCCTGCTTCCGTCGCCATAACGGCTGTAGAAGAGCAGCATGTTAAGCATGGTGCTTGCCCTTGTCCCGCCGTAGCTCTCGCCGACGATTATCACCTGATTATCCTCGATGGCCGGATGATCGGCCATGAAGCGAAGGAGAACACGCGTCACCTGTGCGGCGTCAATGAACGGGTTGAAGTTCCGGGCCTCGAATTCCGTTTTCCTGACATCCTTCTTATCAGCATGTTTTACCAGATTGTATGAGAACCCGGTATTAGGCGCATCGATGTACAGCAGATTGCCGAGCCGGGTAAAGCTGTAGGGGTTTGCCTTGATGCTGTCAGGCCGGGTCCTGTCGAGAGTGAAGGGGGCGGTATTCAGGCTCAAAAGCCCTGTACATGTGGCGCATCCGGGCCCTCCGTTAAAGAATACGAACAGGGGTTTTGTGTCCGGGGATTCGTCAGCCGGGAAGAAGGAATATGAAACGCGTATTTTCGAAGATGTATAAGACAGTGTCGGACCATAGTTCTGAAAGCTGAAGTGTATGGGTTCGATTTCATAAAACCCTGAATTTTCCATGACCGGTTCATTATCCGAGCTGTCACTGCATGCAGCCGGAAGAAGCGAAACCAGAATCATCATGAAGAAGAGTTTGTTTCTTATCATTTAATTTCTCCTGATTTTTAAAAACAGCTTAATGCCTATACAGGCCTGAAAAACTTATGCCGTTTTTCCTGGCGCTTGTTTTTCCCAGAAGCTCGATATGGTCCCAGTATCTTCTGTCAGACGCCTGCATCTCCCAACCGGAAAGCATGTCTGGATAATGCTGTTTCATTACTTTTTTAACTCCCATCAGGCACGCCCCGCGCATGTTGAAAGCCTCTATTGCAGATTCATCGGCAATACCCGAGAGTTTCTTCAATATTGATTCCGCATCAGTCACGCCCGGCAGGAATGGGCTTATAAACGCCCATGTGCCGATGCCGCTGTCCTTAAGCTTGCCAAGGGCCGCAAACCTTTTCGATGGAACGGGCGCATAAGGTTCGAAATGCCTTCCGGCCCTGTCGTTGGTTGTCATGATGCTCATGCCGACACTTGCGTTCCTGAATCTTTTGAGCAGGTCGATATCCCGGGTGACCAGATCGGATTTGGTCAGGATTTCCACGTTCACGTCATGATCGAGTAGGATTTCAAGAAGTCTCCTCGTAATCCTGTATTTAGCCTCTGCATACTGATAGGCGTCGGTTACGCTTGAAAGCATGACCGAGCCTGTGATTGTCTTGCGACTGAGCTCTTTTTCCAGCAACTCGGGCGCGTTGACTTTGACATCCAGGAATTTGCCCCAGGGCTCGGAATGGCCCGTAAACCTTCTCATGAAGGTCGCATAGCAGTAGACGCACGCATGCAGGCATCCTGTATAAGGATTGATCACGCGGGCTATTCCCGGTATTCCCGACTTGTTCAGAATGGATGAGGCGGTCTTTTCGACAATTTTCATGAATGCATATTATTATAATAATTCCCGGGTTGAAACAGGAGTATCTTGAGGTTCGGTATTTTATAGAGTCCCGATCCTGATTATTCTATTCTGAAATACGCTTCCGGTCTATATAAGGCAGATTGACAGCAGCCCTGAAACCAGCATGCCATACAGCATGTATTTCGCACAGCTGATTAATCTTGAGACTTCCATCACATCCTCCTGTATGTGTTATAATAGTATTATCGTTAGAAATCGAAATTGCTTAATACCCTATTATATTAAGGGCTTAAAGAATTCAGGCTGATTTAAAGAAAGGAAAAAGCGATGAAGGCATTTTTCAGGACAGCGGTTCAAACTGATGCCGGACACATCCTTAAGCATATGAAAAAGTTTTATGCCGGAGACGGGTATAAATTCCATCCCGAACGCGCTGAAATCAATATGAAGGCGCTTATCAATAACCCGGAATGGGGCAGGGTCTTTGTGCTGGTATCAAGTAACGGCGAATTTGCGGGCTACATGATAATAGTCTTCGGGTTCAGCATGGAATATCAGGGCCGGGATGCATATATAGACGAACTTTATATAACAGAGCCTTTCAGAGGAAGGGGCTATGGCACCGCCGGGCTTGACCTTGCCGAGAAGGTTTGTGCAGAAGCGGGCATCAGGGCACTCCATCTCGAGGTGGAGAAGTACAAGGACAAGACGATTGCGCTGTATAAATCCCGCGGCTTCTTTGACAGGGGGAGGTCTCTGATGACGAAGTGGATAGATGGCGAAAATCATTAGTTAGGAGGTCGGGATCTTTTCGCGCCTGACTTTGTTGCCTTCGTCGTCGCGAGTCCTCACATACGGTAATGTATGCTCCGGCTCGCTCCTCCTGGTCTCCTCGTCATGCATCGAAAATCTCCCCGACCTGAAAAGATATGGCATTTACCTAGAAGTGAAGACTGCGCTCATCACCCCTTGCGTTTTACGCAATCTATCGAGAATCCCTTCGGCTAAAAATACTTGATAAGCTTTGCAAAAAACTTCCTTCCTTACTTGCTTTATGCTGCATAGAGATGAAGCAGTCTGAAAAATTTTCCGGCCGAAGGCTCTACCTGGCCTCGTTCATATCGAGATATGGTCTGCTGCTTTAAGCCCGATAATTCCGCCGCCTTTTTCTGCGTAAGTGAGGCCTTTTCCCTTGCCATGCGCAAGGTCACGGCAGCCTGCAAAAGCGGGTCGATGTTGATGCGCTCAATGATATCGGCCTTTTTCGGCTTATATTCGGCGGCGTTAAAATAGTTTTCAAGATTATCATCAAGAACAGAGCGAATGACTCCATTAAGAGCATCGGTTATCATGGCCCGGGCTTCTTCCAGGGTATCACCCTGAGAAAACACGCCTTCAACCTCACGGCAGAACACATAATATCCGCCGTCCTTTTCTTTTCTGAATACCGCTGTCGGCTCAAATATTTGCATATCCTCTCTCCTTATGGCAGCTTGAAGCCTGTCTGCTTTGATATGGCTTTCATAATATTAAATGCTTCAGGCCTTGTTATTTCCGCGCCTTGCTTTGTCGCGCTTCGGGTCGCGACGCTCCGACGTACGTCAATGTACGCCTGCGCGCCTCAACCCTAGCGCTTCGCGCAATCCATCGAAAATTCCCTCGGCCCCAATAATCCCCCAAAAAGTCCACTCAGAATTTTGTATGGGGGGGTAGTATTACTTTTAATCTTCTAACCATTTGATTATAGCTGACACTTGCTTATGAACCTGATTGCTATCACCCCTTAATTGGCATTCCCAAACAATTTTTACCCTCCATCCAAGCTTCCGTATTTCTAATGCATTTCTTCGGTCGCGCTTCTTGTTGGCTTCGAATTTATCTTGCCAGAAGTCTTTTCTTGTTTTTGGTTTAGTTGAATATTTGCAACCGTGCTGATGCCAAAAACACCCATGAATGAAAATAACTGCTTTATATTTCGGAAAAACTAAGTCAGGTGATCCAGGTAACCGTTTATCATTAATCACATATCGAAATCCGATATTATGAAGTGCTCTTCTTAAGGTCATCTCTGGTTTTGTGTTTTTCTGACCGACAGCAGACATGATCTTCGAACGAGTCTTTTTATCTACAGTGTCCATTAATTAATTGTTCTCACAATGTTTTTTGAGAAATCAGATACAGGTATCATTCTAATATTGTTCAAGATAATTTACCAGGAACAATAAATATTAATTACCTTGTTCAGCAATATGACATATAATACTTCTGCCAATAAGTTTGCCCAATTGGACTGGTACTGCATTGCCGATAAGTCTACCGACAATTTTTTTCGAGAGTGGTTTGTTTTTGGGTGCAAAGACATAATCACAAGGAAAACTCTGTAAAATTGCACCTTCTCGGAGAGATATAGCACGATCCTGTTCTGGATGGCCGAATCTCCCATTTCCAAATCCATAAAACTGAGTGGTTATTGTCGGTGAAAACTCATCCCAACACATTCGACCATATACGCTCGGGTATGTCTTACCAGTAGATTTTTGGTGACAGTGAGCTACAAGATCGTCATTCCAATCTCGCCATGTTCCCCCCGGTTTGGATGAACGTATTCTTTGTAGATTGATCAATGACAAAGCGCTGCTTTGATGCATCGGGTCATTGCTGTGAACTTCACCCGCTCTAATTGGGGGAAGACTAAAAATAGCATCTCGTACTGAACATGGTGATGCACCAAATTCTGCTGGTGTAATAATGTGTATTGGGCCTAATCGAGATGCAAGTAGAACCAATCGGTGTCGATTTTGCGGGATGCCATACTCAGCACAATTTAAGATTTTGTAATCAAAAAAATATTTACATTCCTGCAGATCCGCAAGAAACTCCCTGAAAATAAATTGATTTTGTAGACCCGGAACATTTTCCATCGTTACAAGCTCTGGTTGAATTTCTTTAACTAATCGAGAGAACTGATTTAACAACCACCATCTCTTGTCACCTGGACTTGCTTTCTGGTTATATCTCGAAAAAGTCTGGCAAGGTGCACAACCCGCAAGAAGACGGATTCCATCTTCAGGGAAAACGTTTTTCAATTCCCAGGATTCAATGTCCTCAATTGATCTCTCCAAGAAAACTGCACTGTTGTTTGTCGTATATGGATATTTGCAGGCTGGGTCTGCATCTACACCTAATTTGACTTCTATTCCAGCTTGAGAAAGTCCTTTTGTCAGTCCGCCAACTCCACAAAAAAGATCTATTGCATAAATTTTTTTATTACTGAAAATAGCCGCATTGTTTTCATTATCTACTAACATCATTTATTCTCTTCACCGACTTTTATTTTACCAGCTAGGAGGTTGCGTACCCTCTCTTTTATATTGGTATACACTGATGTCAATTTGTTTTTTGCATCATCAGTAAGTAAAGCCGTATGTGCCAATGCATCTCTAATAGGTTTGTATTCATATGCATCTCTTGCAAGGCAAGCTTCTTTGTTTTTGTCTCGTTTGTCCACCATGTTTGCAAGATGATTCATAGATAAGTAACTCAATTTTGATTTATTCTTTCTGATATCAATGCTTATATTCCCCATGTTCTTGTTTTCATCCTCTATCTTTTGCCTTTTTGCATATTCACCATTTGCTTCCGGTGATAGAGGAATATTCTTCTCCATAATGAATCTTCTTACAAGATTTTCGGAAATGAAACACTCTGCATATGAAGTGAAATTAAATCTTGCATCATCACCAAGGTCGGCAACCCAGGAATCGACTTTTTTCTTTGTAACAGTATCTTCAGTAATTGAATATTCTTCCGAAACTGCATTGTAAAGTTCTTCGGCTTTTCTTTCTTTTTTTGAAAGACTTAGATTCTCCGAATCGCCCTCTTTCCTGTGTTTTCTTCTCCAGGTGTCCCAATCGTTTAAAACATTGTTGATAATCTTATCCTTCAATGCGATCAGAAGTTGTTTAAATTTCGGATCATCAGCTACAATGCTTTCGCGACTACTAGTGAATCGATCAATTTCATCATCTAAACCGTTGCAATGGATTTGTCCATAAAGGTAGCTCTCAACCACTCTTGCCGTTGGAATGTGTTTAAGGATGTCCTTTTCTCTCAATCGGCCATTCACAAATAGGTCAACCCCCACTCTTTCTTCTGTTGTCGTTATCTTGAGGTCTCGTGGTTTTTCGACGGATGCAATAAAGCCTTTGATGTTTTCGGAAACATTCAACAACCTGTGCTCATTCCGTTCCGAAATGAAGATTTTCTTTAGGTTCGCTACATATGGATCATCAAGTTCGTTGATAGTCCACAAGAATTCTGTTTTCATTGCAAGATCGTCAAGAGAACTTATGGTAATCAACTCATTGTTAACATATATGTTGAACTCCTTATCCAAGAGAGAGAATCTGAAGTAGAGGGCTATAATCTTCTTTAAGAAACTCAAGCTGTGTTTGATGCCCTCTTTCATGTTTTCAAATAGAATGATAGTTCCTTGTTTATGATTTTCGATATATTGTCCAAAAGAGGATACATTCCAATCTTCTAAGGGATATTCTTTAGGCGTCAAATCTTCAGTTATTGCTTGATCAAGTCCTGAATTGTCAATAGTTCCACCAATGTACTGATCTCCTTCTTTTCTTGAAATAACCGTTATTTTATCTGCGCATGAGAGTAGGGCAAGTTTGCCGATTCCTTTTCTCCCGATGAAGGGACGTTCTCTTACGGCAGATATTTGTCCTTCCTTCCGTTTAGAGTATCCTATCTTTAAGAACTTATTCTGGAAGTCGGTCTCACTCATTCCAATCCCATCATCCTTGATGCATAATCTATTCTTGTCTCTGTCGATATAGATGTGAACATTAATTGCATCTGCGTCCCAGGCATTCGAAACAGCTTCACCTAGCACGGTTGCAAAGCTTCTATATAGGTTCCTGCCCAGATGATTAAGAACGCTCAAAGATATTTCGAAGATAAATTTACTTCTCTGGTCCTCCATATTCACGACCTCACTTCAAGTCTGTACTTCAATATTTCAATGCTACCCTGCCAATAATTGAAAGTCCTTAGATGAATTTGATATATCATTGCCCCTCCTCACAAATGAATTGCACATGATGTTTTAGGAAATCGAATCAAGGTTGAATGCTTTATTTTCCTACTATTGCCCAATGATTGCAAATGGTTTTTTTATAGCAAATCGTATCAACAACTATTGCCCGGACTGCTTTTTGATGAGTCTCAGGGTTTCCTGGTAGATGGTCTTTCTCGGGCCGATTATTATCAGGGCGATTCCCTGTTCAATAGGCAGCAGAGATTATCATCAGTAAGAGATTATATCTAAGCCGCTTTCAAAACCTCATAAGCGGATTTGGCAAGAAAAGATGACCGGCTCAACCCGTGGCTTTTTGCATAAGCATCGATGTCATGCAAAATATTCTCCGGTATGGTGATGTTTATTCTGACGGATTTTGATTCCGGCTTTGATACGGGGACTACTATAAAAGATAACGCGTCGGAATAGTCTTTCATAATATCTTCCAGCTTGGATGCATCTGGTATAACCTCGCCATCTTCAATCATGCCCTTTATATGCATATCAAGAGCTTCAATGGCCATATCCTTTGCTTCGTCAATGGTTGAACCGGCAGTTATGCAACCCGGAAAATCCGGGAAAGATACTCCGAAATCACTGTCTTTATCTCTATGAATAACGGCTATATATGTTTTCATGTTTACTCCTTTATCTAAGCTTTATCTTTGCCTGTATCTCGATGCTTTTCAAGGTCCCTTCCGGGATGTCTTTTTTAGGGAAAGGCACAGTAACCCTTCCAGTCTTAACAGCATGCTTAAACTGTTTGTGCGAACCGGCCTGGCTTACTTCAAACCACCCATCCGCTTTAAGCCTTTTAATTATCTCTCTGCTGTTCATGGTTTACTTATACACATATATACACACTTGTCAATTTTTGAAGAGGGTTTTTCTGTTGAGTCTGCAAGGGGGGAATAATTGACAAGTAGCTTCCATGGTACAAAGAGCAAAAGGGTTATTGATTGGTTCTTTATTACCAAGAACGACAAGCATAAATTAAACTATTAACATTTCAAATCTGTTTTGGATATAGACTGTATTGAAAGGAAGCGGACTTCGAGATTGTTCGGGTCGAACGTGGCGATTGAATTCTTTTCAACTGCGCCTACCGTGATTATGTAACGCTGGTCTCGGCCGAGGGCTACTATCCCTGATAAGGGAATTTTTATCTTGTGTGGTACGCCCTCTATTACTTCGACGATAGAGGGCGTGTGCGAATGTCCCCTGAAAATGAGCCTTTGTTTCTCGGGATGCAGGCTGTGTATGAAGTCGCTGATGGGCCTCCTCGTCGCTGCGGGCCATTCGAACGGGGAAGAGTGAGTGAATGTGATGCCTCCGGACTTTATGGTATATGGAAGCCCTTTCAGGAAATCGACGGTTTCTTCTTTGAGTCCTTCGGTCAAGCTGTCGGCTATCACTATATAGTCGTTGTTTCCGAGCACAGCCTTTACATTGTTGTCTTTTAATATCTGAACCGCTTCATCGAGCGCGCTGGGATTGAGCGAATCGCATATATCGCCGAGGTGGATGATATCGACTGCACCGATGGATCTGAGTTTTTCGATTGCCTTTTCGAGTAGGGAATTGTTGCTGTGGGAGTCTGCGAGCAATCCTATCAGGCCTTTGTTCATGATAGGCTTTCCTGCCTCATCTTAAGGAATTTGAAGACCTTTCTCCAGAACCAGAATGTCTGGCGGTGGAAATGCCGGCCGCAGCCGTTGCCGAATAGCTTCCAGCCGAATTCCCGGTGATATTTTATGAAAAGGCTGAAGCGGCCCATTCTGACGCTGCCTTTGCTGATATACCAGCACCGGGGCGCTTTCACCGGTTCCCATCTGCCGGAAGCAAGCTTTAAGGTTTCAAGCGCAGCCAGGCTTGCGGCCAGCCATGAAACCGGACAGATAAGTGCAAGCTGCCTGTTCCCAAGGAAATAATCCCAGTACCAGCCTACGCGCCAGTCGCCGGATGTTATGAAATTATATTGAGCGCAGCGGTAGGCCCTTGTGTGCATCACCGCTCTCAGTCCTTTATATCCAAGCCTGGGGATGCCGAAGACATCTTCGATGGAAGGGGTCGTCGCATCGATTACGCAAACCCAGCCCATCGAGCCTGACGGCATGCACAGCACGGCAGGTTTGGCATGCCTCCTGGCGGCACGGAAAATCAAAACGCTGTATGATAGGTCATCAACTGCAGGGATTATAATGTCAGCTTTTGAAACCAGGCTGTCAATCCCGGTTTCATCGGGCAGGCGGTCAACAGCCGTAATGTTCATACATGGATTTATGGCTTTAAGAGCTTTGCTTATAACGCCGATCTTGTTTTTGCCGGCAGAGTCGGTAAAGCACAAAGGCTGGCGGTTGACATCCTGCAACACATAGCTGTCAACGCCAGCAATCGTAAGGTGCTCGAACCCGCACCTTGCAAGTTCCAGAGCGATGGTTTCACCCGTGCCGCTGTCGCCAATGATTAGGATACGGATATTACGTATTCTTTCCTGTTCATTATCGGTGAGAACGCCGTAGTTGCGTTTGAAGAGTTCTTTATATGAGGCCATTCCGCTTTCTTTCGATATGGCCGTAGAGTTTTCTGAATGCAAGCCACCAGGCCTTCTGTCCGAGTTCGAGAAACGGGCCGAACTTAGTCTGGAATATTTTATACATGAGCTTTCTCTGCCAGATAAGGAGCGTTGTCAGGCTTATGCCGTTTATCCTCTGAACCTTTATGAGCTTATGAGTTATGGAATAATATCTGGGTGAAGTTACTGCCTTCCATTTGCCTGTTATGGTCTTGACGATTTCCATTGCGCCTATGGATGAGCATGTCCAGACAATCGGGCAAAGCTGCGTGGGAGGGGCCCCTTCAAAAACGAACCTCCTGTAATAGTCGATCTGCCAGCTTGCCACAGGCACATAGAAATATGTCCCGAACTTGTAGCGGGGAGTATTGAACATTTCTTTAAGTTCTTCATAGGTAACGAGCTTCGGTACCCCTTCGATGTCCTCAACTGGCGGGCTATCAGGCATTATCATGCTCACATGCCCCCAGGTACCGGAAGGAACGATAAGCAGTGCGGGTTTGCCAAGACGCTGGGCGTCACGGAACATTATAAGACTGAATGCGAAATCATCCGCCGCCGGAAAAACAATATCCACTTTTTTGATCAATTCCCTGATTTCTTCGTGACCGAGCTTTATGCCGTGTGTCTCAATATGTGCTTCAGGGTTGATCCTTTTTATTTGCTCTTCAACAGCCTCGGCCTTGTTTATGCCGATGGTATTTTCAAAGCAGCATATCTGACGGTTCATATTGGACGGTTCGTATCTGTCAGGCTCGATAAGGATGAAATTTTCAACGCCTGAACGCGCAAGGATTATTGCCACGGTTCCGCCTATGCCGCCGCACCCGGCGATCAGAATTTTAGCAGCCTTGAGCCTTGACTGTTCCTTCTCGGTGAATATCCCGTAGTTTCTTTCAAAAAGGGTCCGGTAGATGTCCAATGTTTCCTCCCTGGAAATCGAAGGCCATAATAACACAAAAAAATATCAACACAGAAGGTGGAATTGAACAAGGCTTTCATGTAATATTCAGGGAATGGAAAATTCAGGAAAAGACGATTTGAACATAAACAAGCAAATGAACAAAAAGAAAATACTGACTATGGCCGGGGCATTTTGTGTCCTTTGCGCATACTTTGCTTTAAGCTGGATGATCGATATCAGGTTCGCTGCAAAGGAAGAAGAGAGGTATTCAAAAGAGATGCTTTCAAAGGCCCAGGCGGCGGGCGATATAATTTCATCGAGGGTGAAAAATCTTTCCAATGCATTGGATATTTTCCGCAGGTTTTATCTGACGGAATTTGCCTCGGAAAAAAGGGGATTAGGTTCCGTGATCGACCTTTTCGAAGAGGAATTGAATTCATTTCCTGAGCTTCTCAGTCTTTCATACATGAGCGCAACAGCCGAACTTGTCTATGCAAGGGGTATCGAGGGTGATGAAGGCGAGGCCGCTGTAAATGCTTCCATTGACTGGACAAAGGAATACTGGTCAAGGATTGGCCCTGATGATGAAAAGCCTTTTTATACACCTTTAAAATCGATAGGCGGGAACTTTCTCCAGGGAATTTTATTTCCTGTCGCCGTTGATGACAAAATCGCAGGCGGCCTGATTGCAGTAATCGATGCAGAGACAGTCGCATCAAAGAGCTTTGAGCTTGTGGACATTCCGGAAGGTTCAACCATATTCCTTGCAGAAATGACTGGGAAGGTGATTTCTTACTCCACTAAAGGAGACAATAAAAGCGTGCCCGTTGCTTCATTTGTTACAAAGGCGTTTATGCAGAAGGCAATCGCGACACAAAACGGATGTCAGTCTTTTGAAGTCACTATGGAAGAAAAACCCGGAAATAAAAAAAGTACCTGCCGGATGAATATTGCATGGCAGCAGGTAAGGCTTGGTTCAAAGGATGCCGTAATAGCATTTGCCGCGCCTGCGGCTGATTCTGTAAGGATGTTCAGGAAAGCACGACCGGCTCACATGCTGCTTGAGTTTTTATTTGCGGTTGTTGTTGCGATCTCAATCGCTTTTTTCCTGAAAAGGAAGAAAAACGGACATGAGGAGACAGGGGAAGGTCCGGATTGATATCGGCTGACCGGTATGATAGCCGTTGATGAATGCCAGCAATGTATTAAGGAGGGCATTATGCAGAAAATCCCATCAAAAGGTTTGACAAGACGCGAGTTCGTTGCCGGAACATTGGCTGCAGCGGTTATGGCTTCCATGCCTCAGACGGGGTATGCAGAAGAAACAAAAGATAACAATCTGACAAGGATCGATAAAAAAAAGATTGTTCTTCTATATAACTGCAATTTAATAGATGTCCGCACCGGGAAACTGATTCCCAATGGGTACATAATATACAGTAATTCTAAAATAATTGCTGTCGGTGCGGGGGAAATCAATCCTGACTATGCACAGAAGATAAACCTTAAAGGCGCATATGTGATTCCCGGACTGATTGACGGTCATTGCCACACGACCGCATCGCCTGTTTACGGTTCCAGTATCTGGGGTATTTTCAAACTGATTGAACTTCAGAGAAGGCATTTTCCCAGCTGCATTAACGGCGGCGTGACCACGGTGAGGGACATGGGCTCATTCCCGCCCATACTGCATGGTTATATAAAAGACATCAATAAGGGAAAGCTGACCGGGCCTCGTGTCGTCTACTGTAATTCCATAATCAACATAAACGGCGGGCATCCCGATATAAAGCCTACAGACATCACGATGTTCGCTGATCTGGCAAAGCCTTTTATGGGATCGCTCCAGGCCAACTTCAAAAACAATGACGAACTTATGAAGGCCCTCGATGAAAACACGACCGATGCCTCTTTCATAAAACTTACCATTGACAATAAATCGATCTTCCCGAAAAAGGGTGACATACCTGTCTACACCGATGAGCAGCTTAAAATGATATTTGATTACGCCGAGAAAAAAAGCCTCCCGGTTTCATGCCACAATCATCGCAAATGGGGTTATGACCGCGCCATGAAATATCCCTTCAATTCAATCGAGCACACTATTGGAGATGCGTATCTGACAGATGATGAGACAAACCTGATGGCTAAGAGAAAAGTATCCATTGTTCCTACTCTTACTATCGCCCAATGCTTTCTGATTGAAGATGCGTATGATACAGTCCCGGCGCAGTTCAGGAATGATTTCATCGATAATGAAGTAAGGATCAGGAACGATTACGTCAATAACCAGGGATACAAGGATTTCGACCCGAAACTGAACCAGGCGAACATTGACAGCATGAAGCTTTATAAGACGATGGGCAAGGATAATCTGTATAAGAACAAAAAATTTCTTGTGGACCCCGACCTCTATTACAGCATCATGCTTCATGCTCCCCAGAATATGAAGAAGATGAAAGACTCGGGCGTCAACATCGGTGTCGGTATTGATGCAGGGATGCCCTTTGCCTATTTCGGGGGTTATTACAGGGAACTCGAACTGCTCACAAGGGTTGGTTTCACGAATGCCGAAGTCCTCAGATGTGCAACGCTCAACAATGCGAAGATCCTATGCATGGAGGACAGAATCGGGACACTCGAACCCGGAAAATATGCTGACCTGGTTGTATATGCTGAAAATCCGCTTGATAGAATCGAGGTATGCAGAACGCCGAAGATGGTATTCAGGGATGGTGATATCCTTTTTTCTGCGGAAACGGTAATGATTGAAAATCCAGTTAAGGATAAGGCATAGACTGATAAAGAAGCCTTGTACGGCTCACCTTTAAACCCGGCGCTTAGTATTTTTGAGGGCCTTAAATATTAATTGTCACGGACATCTTTAATCTTGAATAAAATAGAACCTCATGATATAGACTTCCTGTTAAAAAATTAACAGCTCAAACAAAAATTCTTTGGAGGCGAAAATGTCAGCAGTTCAGGCAGCAAATCTTAGCGGCCTCGAGGAGTTCACATCCGAGCAGATAGCAAAAATGGATGCTATCATAGCGAATTACAAGGGCAAGCCGGGTGCACTCATTCCGGTGCTCGAGCAGGTTCAGGAAGAACTCGGATTTCTCCCGATGGCGGTTCAGCAGAGGGTGGCGAACGGTCTTAACCTACCGGTTGCCAATGTCTATGGCGTCGTAACATTCTATTCATTCTTCACGATGGTCCCAAGGGGAAAACACAATATCCGGGTATGCCTCGGGACGGCATGTTATGTCAGAGGTTCACAGAGGCTTCTGGAAACCCTTACCGGTATTCTCGGTATAGAGCCGGGCGGCTGCACAGAGGACAGGCAGTTCTCTCTTGAAACGGTCCGGTGCCTGGGAGCATGCGGTCTGGCGCCCGTTGTCGTAGTTGATAACGATACGCACGGCCAGATGAAAGTGGCAAAGCTGGAAAGCTTGCTGGCGCAGTACAAATAGGAGGCTTACATTATGGCGAAGCTTACGATTGAAGATCTTAAAAAGATAAAGGAAAAAGTCGAGAAGGAAGATCAGTTCCGTTCAGGCGAAAAAAGGGTAAAGATCAATGTCCATATGGGAACCTGCGGAATTGCATCGGGCGCCAAGGAAGTGCTCGATACGGTCATGGAAGAGATTGAAGAGAATAAGTCAAATGACGTTCTTGTAACGACATCAGGCTGCATCGGAATCTGCAGCAGAGAGCCTCTTGTAACTATAGAAGAGCAGGGCAAGGATGCAACCGTTTATGAATATGTAAACAAAAACAAGATGAGACAGATTTTCAAACGTCATGTCATGGGCGGCGAAATACAGAGCGATTTCGTAATGGCCCGCGGCAAAGAGCAGGATGGGAGGTAGGTCATGGCAGCCAGAGTTTTCAGGGCACACATACTTGTCTGCGGCGGAACAGGCTGCAGGGCGACAGGCAGCGAAGCGATCCTGAGCGACGTCGTAAAGGAGCTCGCCAAGAAGGGGCTTACAAATGAGGTAAGTGTTGTCGAAACCGGATGTAACGGTTTCTGCGCAGCGGGCCCCATCATGGTAATATATCCTGAAGGTACTTTCTATCAGTACGTAAAAGCATCCGATGTTCCCGAGATTATAGAAGAACATATCGTCAAGGGGCGTCCGGTTCAGAGGCTCATGTACAAAGAACCCGTAACCGAAAAGCCGATTCCCCACATGCAGGAGATACCATTCTTCGGCAAGCAGATGCTTATTGCCCTTAAGAACAGGGGGCTTATCGATGCCGAGAAGATTGATGAATACATAGCCCGCGACGGTTACATGGCGGCGGCGAAAGCGCTTACCGAAATGAAACCGGACGAGGTTATCGAGCAGGTAAAGAAATCTGGACTTCGCGGCCGTGGGGGCGGAGGATTCCCAACAGGCATGAAGTGGTCTTTTGCACGCAAGAGTCCTGGAGATGAGAAATTCATCCTCTGCAATGCAGACGAAGGCGACCCGGGAGCATTCATGGACCGTTCTGTCCTAGAAGCCGATCCTCATGCCGTACTCGAAGGCATGATAATCGCAGGTTACTCAATCGGCGCAAGCCAGGGTTACATCTATTGTCGTGCTGAGTATCCTCTTGCAATCAAGAGGCTCAATCTGGCAATCGAACAGGCGCGCGAATACGGCCTGCTCGGAAAGAATATTCTTGGTTCAAACTACAGCCTTGATATCGAAGTCTATCAGGGCGCAGGCGCATTCGTATGCGGCGAAGAAACAGCTCTTATGGCATCGATCGAAGGCCGCCGCGGCATGCCGAGGCCTAGACCGCCGTTCCCTGCAACATCGGGTCTCTGGAACAAGCCTTCGGTTCTCAACAATGTCGAGACGTTTGCAAATATTCCTCAGATCATTCTGAAAGGCGGCGACTGGTATGCATCAATCGGCACCCAGGGTTCAAAGGGCACGAAGGTTTTCGCACTGACCGGTGCAGTCAACAACGTAGGTCTTGTCGAAGTCCCGATGGGAACGCCGATCGGCGACATTATTTTCGATATCGGCGGCGGAATCCCGAAGGGCAAGAATTTCAAGGCGGCTCAGCTGGGCGGACCTTCCGGCGGATGTATTCCTGCTCAGGCATTGAACACCCCTACAGACTATGAAGAGATAGTAAAGCTCGGCGCAATCATGGGTTCCGGCGGCCTCATCGTCATGGATGAAGATACCTGTATGGTCGATACTGCCAGATTCTTCATGGAATTCTGCCAGGAAGAGTCCTGCGGTAAATGTACGCCATGCCGCGAAGGCACCAAGCGCATGCTCGAAATACTTCAGAAAATATGCAATGGCAAAGGCGAACCGGGCGATATCGAACTACTGGAAGATCTTGCCGGAGTAATCAAAGATTCAGCCCTTTGCGGACTTGGCCAGACAGCACCGAATCCGGTTCTTTCAACACTCAAATATTTCAGGGATGAGTACGAAGCACATATCTATGACAAGAAGTGCCCGGCGGCCGTATGTTCGGCTCTGTTCAAATCACCCTGTCAGCATGCATGTCCGATAGACATGGATATACCGGGTTATATAGCGCTGATAAGGGCGGGCAGGCTCGATGATGGTTACAAGCTCATGAAGCAGACAAACCCGTTCCCCGGCGTATGCGGCCGCGTATGCCCGCAGTTCTGCGCTTCAAAATGCCGCAGAGGCCAGCTGGACGAGCCTATGGCTATCGCATGGCTCAAGAGGTATATTGCAGACAACGGCAAGCGACCGGAAGTAAAGGCCGTCGAAGTTACCAGAAAGCAGAAGATAGCCATAATCGGCGCAGGCCCTGCAGGTCTTACCGCTGCTCAGGACCTGGCAAAGAGAGGCTACAAGGTTACAGTATTCGAGAGTCTTCCGAAGGCGGGCGGCATGATGAGATATGCTATCCCCGAATACAGAATGCCGCGCAACATTATTGACCTTGAGGTGGCTGACATTGCAGCACTTGGTGTTGAGATCAAGACAAACTGCAAAATCGGAAAGGACATCAGCTTTGACAAGCTGAAAAAAGATTATGATATTGTCCTTCTAGCAATAGGCGCCCAGAAGAGCTGGACCCTGGATATCGAAGGCGAGGATTCAAAGGGTGTTTACGGTGCCGTTGAATTCCTGCGCGAAGTAAATCTTGGCAAAAAAGTCAAGGTCGGGTCCAAGGTCGCTGTCATAGGCGGTGGAAATTCCGCAATCGACGCTGCAAGGACAGCGCTCAGGCTTGGAGCGAAAGATGTTACAATCCTTTATCGCCGCGAAAGAAAAGATATGCCTGCCTGGGAAAACGAAATTGTTGCGGCAGAGCATGAAGGCGTCAGAATTGAATACCTGGTTGCTCCTACAAAGGTTGTCAGCAAGGCGGGAAAAGTTACAGGCATAGAGTGCGAACGTATGAAACTTGCCGAATTCGACAAATCGGGAAGGCGCCGTCCAAAAGCCATTGCCGACAGCAAGTATGTTATCGCAGTTGATACAATCATCCCTGCAATTTCTCAGGCCCTTGATGCTGACTGGCTTGATGAGAGTTCAGGTATAACAGTTACAAAAGGCGGCACCGTTGCCGTTGCCGGAAGGACAAAAACTGCGACTACGGCTGAAGGCATATTCGTAGCCGGCGACGCTGCAAAGGGACCTGCAACAGTTGTTGAGGCCATTGCAATGGGTCATCAGTCGGCTGCTGAAATAGACAGCTACATCAGGAAGCTTAACGGCGAACCTGAGTACAAGATGCCTGAGAGCGAAAAGATAGACATCCCGTTCGAGGTTGACGAAGAGGTTGTCGAGACCCCGAAAACGGAAATGCCCGAACTGAGCCTTAAGGCAAGGGCCGGCAATTTTGACGAAGTCGAGACCGGATACAACAAGAAACTTGCCTACAAGGAGGCATGCCGCTGCCTGAGGTGCGATGCCGAACTTTAGTATCTGAATCAAACAAATTTTTAAAGGTGTCAACGGCCGGGACTTTTAAAAGTTCCGGCCGTTTTCTTTGATCAAGTGAAGTTACTTCCCGGTTGAATATCAATAATAATCCACATTTGTCCCTCATTGACAGATAATTGGCATTGACCTATATAACATAAGGAAATCATAAGGCGTTATGCAATTGATGACATAATAATACGCGAAGATAACATGATGAAAATCAAGATGATATCTCTCGATAAAGCATTTTGATTCTGGGTCAATTAACAGGGAATGATTACATAAAAACTTGTTTGGTAACTTGTTCCGATAAAGCAATCAAGCACTAATGGGAGGGAGATCAATGAAAATCACCATCAATCGAAATGAATTGGAATTCCAGGCCGGTAAGACAGTTTATGAAGTGGCCAGGGAAAACGGTATTTATATACCCGTCCTCTGCCATCATGAACTTGTAAAACCGGTCGGCGCATGCAGGGTATGTGTGGTTGAGATTCAGGGTGCCAGAAACCTTGTCGCGTCATGTGCCATGCCTGCAGAAGACAACATGAAGGTATTTACCAATACCGACAGGGTGCTCAATGCAAGAAAGCTCGTTGTCGAACTTCTCATGACGCAGGGACAGCATAACTGTATTACATGCGAATCGAGCGGAGACTGCGTGTTGCAGGATCTTGCATATTCTCTAGGCGTCGAAAAGCCAAGGTTTCCTGAGCCTGAAAAGCTGCCTCAAATAGAGCAGGGCAACGAAATGATTGTACGCGACATGAAGAAATGCGTTCTTTGCGGGCTTTGCGTACGTGCCTGCAACGAGGTTCAGGTAAATCAGGTGCTTGATTTTACGGGACGTGGGCCAACTGCAAAGGTCGGGCCTCCTTTCGAAAGGCTTTACGAAGAATCCGACTGCGTCTTCTGCGGCGAATGTGTCCGTTTTTGCCCGGTAGGCGCGCTTTATGAAAAGCAAGGCAGGTTCAAAGGCAGGGGGAAGGGCCTTCAAAAGGTGAGGACAACCTGTTCATATTGCGGTGTCGGTTGTCAGATGGATGTATGCGTCAATGACGGCCAGATTGCGAAAGTGACGACCGCAAGAGAAGGAATGCCGTTGCCAAACAAGGGCAGCCTCTGCATAAAAGGCCGTTTCGGTTACGATTATGTGGGTCATCCGGACAGGCTCAAAGCTCCTCTTATAAAGGTTGATGGAGAGTTTAAGGAGGCATCCTGGGACGAGGCGATCGGTTTCATCGCGGATAAGCTTTTCAAAATCAGGGAAGCAAATGGAGCGGATGCCGTTGCCGGGTTTTCATCCGCGCGATGCACAAATGAAGAGAACTACCTGTTTCAGAAATTTTTCAGGGCGATACTTGGAACCAATAATGTCGACCATTGCGCCCGGCTTTGACACAGCTCAACCGTGGCCGGTCTGGCCACCGCATTCGGTTCCGGTGCAATGACTAATTCGATAGAAGACCTCGAAGAAAGCAGATGCTTCCTTGTAACAGGTTCAAATACGACAGAAAATCATCCCGTCATTTCAACATTCATCAAAAGAGCGGTAAAGCAAGGGGGAGCCAAGCTCATACTCGTTGATCCCAGAAATATCGAGCTCTCGAAATTTGCAGCCATTCACCTCAAACAGAAACCCGGCAGCGATATTGCCTGGATCAACGGTATGATCAACATAATTATCAAAGAAGGACTGCTCGATGAGAAGTTTATAGCGGAAAGGACCGAGAACTTTGATGCCCTGAAGGAAGCTGTTTTAAAATATACGCCCGAGTATGTTGAGGAAATTTCAGACATCCCGAAAGAAGATCTTATCAGGGCTGCAAGGATGTATGCCTCATCAGGTGCGTCCGCCATAGTTTATGCAATGGGTATTACTCAGCACATAACAGGCACCGATGCCGTGAAGTCGCTGGCTAACCTTTCAATGGTCACAGGCAATATCGGCAGACCCGGAACAGGTGTGAATCCGCTTCGCGGTCAGAACAATGTCCAGGGCGCCTGCGACATGGGCTGTCTGCCGGGAAATTTCCCGGCTTACATGCAGGTTGCAAACGATGAGCACAGGGCTAAATTTGAATCTGCCTGGGGATGCACTCTTAACGCGAAACCCGGGCTTACAATTCCAAAGATCATAGAAGGTGCTGATAGGGGGACAATTAAAGCACTCATCATAATGGGTGAAAACCCCATGATGTCAGATCCTGACATCGCTCATGTGGAACATGCCCTGGGCAAGCTCGATCTGATGGTTGCCATGGATATATTCATGAATGAAACGACTGCACTTGCTGATGTTGTACTTCCAAGCGCCTCATGGCCTGAAAAGGACGGTACTTTTACCAATACGGAAAGAAAGGTGCAGCGTGTCAGAAAGGCCGTTACAGCACCCGGTCTGGCGCTTCCCGACTGGAAGATTCTTGAAATGCTCGCCAATAAAATGGGCGCTTCATGGAACTATGCTGATGCAAATGCCATAATGGAAGAGATCAGGTCGGTTACCCCTTCATATAAAGGTATAAGCTATCAGAGGCTTGAAAATGAAGGTTTGCAGTGGCCATGCCCCAACGAAGAACATCCCGGCACCCGGATTCTCCATTCTGCCGCATTTACGCGTGGTAAAGGCCTTTTTACCGTTAATCACTATATGCCGCCCGCCGAGGTTACCGATAACCAATATCCTTTCATTCTGACAACAGGCCGTATTCTTCAGCAGTACCATACAGCGACAATGACGAGACGCTCAAAGGGTCTTGTTTCAATGACGCCCGATGCCTTTGTCGAGATAAATCCTGTTGATGCAAAGGAACTTGGAATAGCTGCAGGAGACAAGATTGAAATATCTTCACGCAGGGGAAAGATAACGGTCAATGCGGATGTAACGTCAAGCGTTGATAAGGGTGTTGTTTTTGTCCCGTTCCATTATCATGAAGCTGCAGTTAATAGACTGACAAATACGGCTATCGACCCAATCGCTAATATACCTGAGTACAAGGTATGCGCCGTGAGTTTAAAGAAAGCCCTGTAAACAGTATGATAATTGATCAATTTTGAACCAAGCATCTGCGGATGGCAGTTCAGCTGTCCGCAGATGTCCGAAGCAGCTTTTCAGTAAACCAGACTCGATGGCCTCGCAAAAACCCCTTTTTAATCAAGCAGATCTTTAATTTCTAATAAGAAGGCATAATACCCACTTGACATCACAGAAGATGCATAGTATGATAAGTAATACTTGAAATAATATAGTCATGTTTTTGAAGGAGGTCTGATGGTTTTATATAATGTATTGAGGAGGAATTCCCTGATTGCCGTGCTGACTGCACTGGTTTTCATGTCATCATGCAAGCCGCAGGCGGTTATTGTTGTGGATGCGGAATCAGGGGATGCTCCGTTTGTCGTTAACTTTGATGCCTCCGGGAGCAGGGATATGGGTAAAGACATCAGGGAATATTCCTGGGACTTTGATAATGATGGAACTCTCGATGCATCGGGTGTAAAGGTCGGGCATACATTCAATAATCCCGGAGAATATACCGTTAAGCTTGTTGTGAGAGATGCCGGGAACAGAACTTCGGAGGCTTTCAAGACAATAACGGCCAGGGAGGTCATTCTGAGAGCAAAGATAATGGCCGGAACTGCTGCCTGTGTTTCCACTCCTGTAACATTCGATGCCTCGGCCAGTTTCGATAAGGATAATGATATAATCGGTTATGAATGGGACTTCGATAATGACGGAGTTGTTGACGCTTACGGCATAAATGCCAGTCACAGCTTTTCTGAAGAAAGAGCATATAAGGTGAGACTGCTTGTTCGTGATGCAAAGGGAAATACATCACAGGCCTTTCATGACATAAGGATATACGGCAGCCCGTCCCTTGAGATTGGAGTTGATGAAGAGAGGATAGTATATCCCTTCATGACCACATTGAGATGGCATGCAGAGAATATTACAAACCTGAGCATAACAGACAACAACAGCGGATATAAGGTCTATGAAGGGCAGGCCTCTGATGATTTTGAAAATATCCATCCATACAGGACGACAACTTATACGGTAACTGGGACAGGCCCCTGCGGAGACATCTCGAAAAACATCACTGTATATGTATATCCTTCCCATAACCATGCAATAATAAATGCATCATCAAATTCGGGATGCCTTCCTCTTTCGGTAGACTTTGATGCATCGTTGAGTACTGACATAAATAATGACATATCGGGATATGAATGGGACTTTGACGGAGACGGGACATATGATGCCTCAGGCATAAACGCATCCCATACATTCTCATCGAGGGGGGAATACCGTGTAGGGCTGAGGATAACAGACCCGTCAAAGCACACATCGCAATCCTCATTGATAATAAGGGCCTATGGACAGCCCCGGGCAAACATGGAATCCGATTCTCTTATCGGTCCGGACGGCAAAGTCACCTTGACCTGGACGACAACCGACGCCACTTCTGTTACCCTGGATAATGACCCGGTATCGTTAAACGGGACGGTCACCATACCCCAGACAGGGACCAAGACCTATACCCTTACAGCGACAGGCCCGTGTGGAACGGCAGTTGATACGATAACGATAATGCCTGACATGCCCATATCAATCACGATAGAGACTCCTCATAATCAGGAGAGCATAAACAGTCCGGAGGTTCTGGTAAAGGGGACCATAAACAATCCTCTAGGCGGAGATACCATGGTTGTAGTAAACGGAACTCCAGCTTTTCTTTATGAGAATCAATATATTGCATCGGGAGTTTTTCTTTCTCCCGGCAGCAACACCATCATGGTAGAAGCGATCGGGGAATACGGGAACAAGGGTAAGGCAAGCCTTACAATCAATTCGACCTCATCCGAAAAGCTCATATCGTTATCATCGAATGATATAATCGGAGTTTCTCCGATGGAGACGGCCCTGATTATAAAAGTTCCTCAGGGTTTTATCCCCATACTTTCAGGCCTTCATCCTCAGAACGGCAATATACAAGTCCTTGAGCAGACTTCTGACTACCAATATCGTATAAAGCTCACAGGCGAAGGCATTTACACCTTCACTGCCAGGACTACCGATTCAAACAACAACGAATACTC
>DATCTV010000018.1 GCA_036567785.1 Desulfomonilia bacterium
TAGCAATCCCATCTTACTTCTGATAAGTTTGTCTTCCGTACCCATTAGCTTTCTCCTTTCTGATTTTGTTTTATTTCCCCTCAGAAAGAATAGCTCGTGGGTACTTCCTTTTCAATTACCCAACTGTCAGATTTGATCGGAGCTATTACAATTAAAAGTTTATTTTTTATCATATATTTTATCCTTTCATAATAAAATTAGAACTCATGTAGTTCAAAAAGCCCATTAACAAATGCAAGTTTCTCGTATTCACAAAATCTTCCAGAAACATCCACTCTGTTCTCTTCATAAAAAGCTCGTGCTCGACAAGCCCCACCGCAGATAAATCGTATATCACATTTCTTGCAGCCTGAAACTTCCAGTACAGTAAGATTCTTACAAGCCTGAAGCACCTCCGATGTATTATAAATTGATTCCAGGGAATTTTCTTTAATGTTTCCTGCACAAAACTCAGGGAAGTGTAGTAGTTGACACGGATACACATCACCGTTTTCGGAGATGCTTATTTCTCCATCGCCAATTGCACATTTCATAATACGTTTTTGTTTGGAAGCAGCTAACGAAGAGCATAAGTAACTTAATGGTTTTACTCCATTCACAGAAGAAAGTGCCTCATAGTACTCTTTGCCTGTTATGGATAATTTCTTATTGGTCTTTGCTCGGCCAGCAACAAAAAGAGGCGCAAATGTAAGGCGAGATCCAAACTTCTTTGTCATGGCATCAATGTCATGGATATTTTTTTTGGTTACAGTCATCGCAATTTGTAGAGGTGCCTCTTGCTGGACAAGTAGCTCAATAGCTTTAATTGTTTTAGTAAAAGAACCCTGCCCTCGGTGAAAATCATGAATTGCTGGGTTGCTTCCATCTAAACTTATTTTTATTAAATTAAATGTCTCTGAAATTATTTTGGTGTTATCTTCATTTATGAGCGTACCGTTAGTCAAAAGGTGGACTTGGTTGCCTAGACCCTTTGCATGCTCGGCTAGTTCGACAACATATGGGGACAACAATGGTTCACCGCCAGTAAATACAATGGCGCAATCTTTAGAAATGTAATTAATATCATCTAACAACTTAAAATGATCATCACGAGTTAACCTGTTTGATGATTCTTGTCGGTCAGTAGCATAACAATAAATGCACTTCAAATTGCATTCCTTAACCAAAGATAGTTGAACTATTCGCAGTCTGCTTGGTTGATAAATCTGGATTGCTGAAGAAGGGGCAAAAAATGTGGTATTCGAAATAGTATTTTCAAGAAACTTAATTATTTTTTCTTTTGAATCCTTTCGCCAAAACATTGACAGCGATTCAGATATATCTTCAACAGTTCTTTTACCATTACACAACTGAAGTATTGCAGCACCATTTTTGCTAACCACTATCCAGTCGGGCGCGCTAGGTTTTAAGAATAAAACCTTGTTGCCCTTTTTAATCTTAACAAAATCATTTGGGAGCTTAAGCTTTTGCTGAAGTATGGACATTATGATGCCTTAGAATCAATATTTGTAGCCAATAATGGTGCAAGTTTCTCTTCAACAAAACTTTACACTTCTGGCTGATATTTTTTATAAGGTCAATTCCCGGCGCATTCTGCAGCGAAACCGCATCTTCCGCCACCCCCAGCACAATTGGCCGCGAAACCGCATTTCCCACCTCCACCAGAACAATTAGCAGCAAAACCACACTGTCCACCACCACTGCTATCGCCTGAGTCACCATCACCAGCACAATTGGCTGCAAAACCGCATTTTCCGCCACCCCCGGCACAATTTGCAGCAAAACCACACTCACCACCCCCACCAGCACAATTGGCCGCGAAACCGCACTTTCCTTGCGCTTCTGAAAGTCCAAATCTAACATTCTTCATTATACCAAGACTCAAATCCCCTGTTTTCTTTAATCCAAAAAGGGATGCAAACCCAAAAACACCCAATCCTACTACGTATTTTGAGATTCGTTTTAGAAATTTTCTTCGGTCATCTTTACGCCCAGTGATTTGAGAGGTTTTTTCATCAAACTTGTCCATGGTTATCCTCCTTAGGGTTATAATAATATTTATATCTAAACTATGGAACAAAAAACTCCCACAGCTCCTTTTACACGCATACAGGGCGCTAGAACAAAGCAGACCTAGGAGCGACGAAGCGGAAATGCGAGGCATACTTAAACGTATGTCGCAGCGTTTCCACAAGGAGCGACAACGGTATACGAAGTTATAACGACCTGGACTATATCCTCTCTTTGAGTATCTCCGCTATATCTTCCCTGCTCAATTTAACCGCATTATTCTTATGTTCGGTTGCAGCGGTGATTCTTTCGATGTCTGCTTCTGTTACGCCGTACCTGCTCAGCAGTGGCATTTGGAGTTTTTCGGTCCAGCCATAAAGCGTATTGACCAGCAGGTCGCAGAGTTCGGGAACCTTTGATTCGTCATACACCTTTCGGCTTAGAATAGCCCCGACTCTGGCATGTTTATTGAGTTGAATCCCATAAGGGTCTTTTTCTTTTAAAACTTTGATATTCTTTTTCGTTGTCGCAGCGAGGAGCGTGCCGCAGATGACGCCGTGAGGGATATTAAAGAAACCGCCGATGGATGAGGCGAATCCGTGAATGATTCCGAGGCCTGCATTGGCAAGTGTGATGCCGGAGATCAAAGCGCCATACGCCATGTCCGAGCGTACTCCCGTATCACTTGCTCCATCTGTGCATGCGCTTGCCAGGCTTCTTTCAACGGCCTCGATCCCGCTCAATGCAAGTGCGTCCGTCATAGGAGTGGGCTTAACCGAGACATATGATTCGAGCAGCTGCACGAATGAGTCCATGCCACAGGCGGCAGTGACCGCGGAAGGGCAAGATATCATCAGCTCGGGGTCTATCAGGGCTACATCAGGAACGAAATTATCATGTCTGATGGATTTCTTATAGCCATTATCGCCGATATGAGAGAGCACTGCATTCTTCGTTGCCTCGCTGCCGGTGCCGGATGTTGTGGGCACGGCTATGAAAGGGACCTTCACGCCCGGATGGCTCTCTTTGCCTACGCCTTCTAGAAAGGTTGCTACCGGCCTGTCGACCTTGAGCATGGCGGAGACGGCCTTTCCGGTATCCATGGCGCTGCCTCCACCGACGGATACGACGGCGCATATTCCTTCGCTGCGGTATTTTCCCGTTACGCCGTCGATAAAGTCAGGCGAAGGCTCGCCCAATATCTGTTCAACGAAGTAGGTGACTCCGCGGGCATTCAGGCCGCCGGCGAGTTCATTGAACTTTACCGAATCCATGAATGATGGCCATCCCGCTATGATGAGCGCCTTGTTGCCGTATGCCGAAATGATGCCCGGCAGCATGGAGAACTTACCGGCGCCGAACTCGATCCTGGGAATTCTGGCAAAGATGAAAGAATCAGTCATTGTATTCACCTCGATATGTTTGTTTATCTCTGGCAGAGAGCCTTTATGCCAAACGATTCGAACAGGCCTGTTATACACCCGATATTGTTTTCTTCAAGCCTGCCGAAATCCCGGTATTCGCCGTCTCTGCCGATCTTGTCGAACTTGGTCTTGTAAAGCGGATTATACGGCATGAGATTGATCACGCCTTTGTAGCCTGAACCGGCTAAGAATCCCGCGATCCTGCCGATAGATACATGATCCGTGTTGAATCCGGGTATGATGGGAATCCTCGGGATGATCCTGTCCGGGCCCGCCTTTTCAAGGATCGATGTAAAGTTATGCAGTATCAAAGCATTATCAGCGCCTGTGAATGCCTTGTGCTTTTCGGGATCGATCTCTTTCAGATCGAAGAGGAAAAGGCCGGTCAAAGGGATCAGTTCCTCAGCCAGGCCCTTTTCGAAGCAACCGCACGTCTCAATCGCTGTATGAACGCCCGCTTCCTTCATAATGCCCAGCATGTCCAGCAGAAAGGCCTTCTGCAGGGTGGGCTCGCCTCCCGAAAACGTCACGCCTCCATCCGAGTTGTCATAGAAAGGTTTGTCCGGAAGGACCCTGCCGGTTACTTCTTTCGAGTTCATCTCTTTGCCTATCACCTGTACCGCCCCTGTCTCGCAGATATCGGCGCACTTGCCGCAGACGGCACAACGGGAGTCATCGCGGACAATGATACTGATTGAAGGGCTGTCAGGCCGTTTCAAACCCTTTGCCGATTTTTTATCCGATTGCCCGCCGGTCATTTTTATGGCTTTATTCGGACAGGCTTCAACGCACTTTCCGCAGCCTGTGCATTTATCTTTGAGGTAGCCGATTTCGGGTTTTATCTTTTGCGATTCCGGATTCTGGCACCATGCGCATCTCAAGGGACACCCCTTCATGAACACGACGGTGCGAATGCCTGGGCCGTCGTATACGGAATAATGCTGGATATCGAAGACAATCCCGGTTCCGGTCCGCATTTAAGCCCTGCCTTCGTTGTCTGCGTCGGAATGCTCCTCGACATACGTCAAAAGTATGCCTGCGTCGCTTCTTCCTTGACGCCTCGGTATCATCTTAAATGCGAATCGGAACATTGTTATGTTCTCCGGTGCTCCGAGCGGGATATGATCTCTTCCTGTATCTCATAGCCCAGGTCAACAAAATATGCGCTGTAGCCGCCCACCTTGACGATCACGTCTCCATATGCATCGGGGTCTTTCTGGGCGGCCCTTAAAACCTCGGTCGATACGACTGTCGGTTGGACCTGCTCTCCTCCCATCCTGAAATAAGTATCGATAAGGGATATCCACTTTTTCCTGATCTCTTCAGTCTCTCCGATGCCTGACGGGTGCATGCGTATGTTCACGGCGCAGCCCAGCACATGCGAATAGTCGAGAGAGGCTACTGATTTGAGTACGCCTGTAGGACCTTTCGTGTCGACATTATATGGATTGCAGCTGGCGGCAAAAGGCTTGGCCGCCTTCCTGCCATCGGGCGTTGCTATGAATATCCGGCCGTCGTATGTATGGGCTGTCATGCTGTTTATGAAAGGTGCAAATATACCGCCCTTATATGTCCGGTATTTACATGCCTCTTCAAAGAGCCTGGTCATGACCTTCCGCGCCAGTTCGTCGGATTCGGGGTTGGCATTGCCCCACTTGCCCTCGAGAGAAAGTATCTGCCTGTGCATGTCCTCGAACCCGATGAAATTGCTGTCGATTGCTTCGAGCAGTTTTTTCACCGTGAAACGCTTCTGTTCATAGACATATTTTTTTATGACATAGAGCGAATCGATCAGGTTCGCTATGCTGTTCATGAAGAGGATGCCTTCAAGGTCGTAAACTGCTCCGCCCAGAGTCACGTCTTTTCTTTTGTCGAGGCAGCCCTGAATGAATGCGGATATGAGCGGTACGGGCATGTTTTCGGCATGAACTCTGTCGCGTATGTACGATGCCTTGGCTATGTTCTCGATCTGCAGAGCGGCTTGAGCGAAGAAGGCGTCAAGGAATTCATCAAATGACCTGAACGAGTCAGGATCACCGGTTTTTATTCCCGCATCCTTTACAAGGCAGATGACGACCTGGGCGTCGCCGTTCCTTAACGTCATATCGAGTGTACGGCACAGAAGGATGGAGCTGAACGCTTCGCCGCCGGTTCTGCCCGGTGAGCACATATCTACACAGCCCGTTACGGCGTAGTCGAACGCATCCTCCTGTGAAAATCCGTGTCTGATGAGCGCCTTGACGCCTATTTCATCATTCATGATCGAGATGCTGGAGTTGCCCTTGCTGTGGAGTTCGGCTACCTTTTCCATCAATTCCTTCGGGGAATCCTTGTGAACGCGCACGGCGAAATTCAGAGAGGCTTTCGACTGAGCCGCGGCATCCAGCATAACATAAGTGAGTTCGTTCGTTGCATCTTTGCCGTCACGGGTGAGGCCGCCCATGGTGACCGGTTCGGATCCTTCGTAACGCTGTGTGAAGTATGCGGTGAAGTTCGAATACGGCCTCATGTTGTGGCTCATGATCTTGAGGAAAAGCTCCTGCAGTAGGGTTGAAGCCTCCTCTTCGGTGATGAGACCCTCTTTAAGGTCGTTCATGTAATATGGGTAAAATATCTGGTCCAGTCTGCCTGGGGCATGGACGTTAAACGGCACGGCCAGTTCCACGGCGGTCTTCACGGTCCAGTAAGCCTGCACGGCTTCCCTGAACGTGCGGGCCGGGTTGAGCGGGACTTTTAAGCATATGCCGTGCATTTCGGAAAGGATATGTTTCCTTGCCGGGTCGGACTCCTTTTCGAACTCGTTTGCCAGCTTTTCGGCAAGGCGTTTCGAGAAGACGATCACACCTTCCAGAGCGGTTTCAATTGATTTGAGAAATGTGTATTCATCCTCGGCCATGGCGCAGGTCGCGGACAGAAGCGTGCTCACCTCGTCCTTCATGGCGAGCAGCCCTTTCCTGATAGGCGTTTCATGATCGAGTATGAGATGGCCCTGCCATGTGCCGAGTGCTGCACCTGCCGATATTACCATGTCGTTTCTCGATGTCGATTGCGGCATTGCCGCAGTAAGGCTTTCGAGCTCTCCCCTGTGAATGTCCGATTTATCTAGTGCGGTTTTGATTTTGTCGACAAGCGTTTTTCCCTTCCAGAAGGGCAGGAGTTCCTTTTGCAGGATGCGTTTGTCTTCGGGCTTTATCGTATATGGATTTATCTTCCTCTTATCCATCGTGGACAGGCCGATTGACGGCATGGCTATGCCCAGGCCCTTCATTTTTTCGAGGTTCTGGAAGAAGTTTGCTATGCCATGGCGTCTGAACATATATAAAAGGAACCCTGCATTGGATTTAACCTGATAGAAAAGCATGGAACTGACATCGAGCTCCGTTTTGAACACGTTGTTAAAGAGCCCCCTTTCGATATCGACAGGGATGCCGAGAAAATTTTCGGTCCATGTGCCTGCAATGCGGTCGTCCGGGTCTATATGAAAACCCATGTTCTCGTAGACATGCCTCATGGAAACGGATGCTTTTATGGCGTTAGGTGCCAATGAATCCATTGAATTCCACTTCTCGGTAAAGAGCCTGGCCCTTTCGATGGATATGACAGGTGTTTCTTTCAGATAGCGGCGTTTGAGCCTTTTTATCCTGTCAATCGATTTATCCTGTTCCATATTATTTTCCTCTTAACGCAAGCTCGCCAAGAATTTTTTTATGAAAGGCTGAGTCTATCGGATAAAACGAGATCAGGGCCATTCCGAGGATGATAAATATCAGAGGCACAAACGATATCAAAAGTCTGATTCCAAGGAGCGCAGTTGCCGTCTGGGGTATATTCGCAACATATCCGAAAAAGTCGAGCCCGATTCCTGCTATAAAACCCGATATTGCCGAACCGAATTTGAAGCAGAGAAAGTAGAATCCATAAATTGTACCTTCCCTTCTTAAACCGGTTTTCCATTCCGAATATTCAACCGTGTCGGGTACTATTGCCCATGGAAACAGAAACACTGTTGACATACCTATGCCTGAAGCAAAGAACATCGCGAATATAAGGTAAATATTATCTTTCGGGACAAAGAACATTCCAAGAAGCGCTGCAGCAAGTATGACCATCCCGGTATTGAAACCGAATTTCTTGCTTTTCTTATTGGACAGCCAGACGAATGCCGGGATGAAAACGGCAGCGGTTACGAAAAGTGCGATAAAGGCGATGGGAACAAGCTCTTCCCTCTGAAGGTTGTACTTGAAGAAATAGGTGACTACGATTGCCAGCAAATTGATTGCAACCATGTAAAGAGTAACTCCTCCTGTGAGAAGAAGGAAGGGGATGTTTGCAATTATTACCCGGAAATTTTCTTTAAACGGCAGCTTCTCTTCTTCAATGTGCTTTACCCTTTCCCTGACGGAAGAAAAGGATATCAAAACAATAACGGCAATAATAACACCGTATATAGCACCTACCCACCTGAATCCGGTTGCCTCATCGGGAAACAAGGATACCAGAGGTTTTGTTGCTGCTGCAGCGAAGAGTGTTCCGAAAAGAGCACAGGTCATTCTGAAGCCTGAGATGCTTGAGCGTTCTTTGGCATCGAGTGTCATGTCCGCTGTCAGCGCCCCATATGGAACGCTAGTTGCGGCGATAACCGTAGAGAAAAGAATAAATGTTGCATAGGCGTAAACAATTCGCAGGCCGGGAGAAAGATCCGGACCGAAAAAGAGCAGAAATGTGACTATACCTAAAGGGATTGCACCGAACAGCAGGAATGGCCGCTTTTGACCCCATCTGGAATTTGTATGATCACTGATAATGCCGATAATCGGATCACATACGGAATCCCATATTTTGGAGACCATGAAGATTGAACCTGCAACGGCTGCCGGGAGCATATAAATATCGGTGAAAAAATAGATGAGATAAAGCGCGCAAACCTGAAATCCCAGATTGAAGGCAAAATCACCCACGCCATAACCGAGCTTCATACCAAGCGGGACTTTCGATGCCGCAACCTCAATTTCCTGTTTATCTGCCATAAGTTTCCCCCTGAACCGATTTGAGTAAGTATCTTAACTGAATATGATTCATTAATAAGTCTGATGCGCTTTTGAAGTCAATAAATTCTTTGGTGGTGCAGGTTGTTTTATCTCCGGGGTAAGGTTTCAATTCTATACGAAATCATATGTCTATCGGGTACTTGCCATACTTTTTCACTGTCTCGATCATGACCCTGATCTTTGAGGCGTCTATTTCGGAGTGTGCATGTACCGGTCCTATGATGAACCTTCCGTCCGGGGCGCAAGTCTTGATGAGCTGTTTTACGGCCTCGACCACCTCTTCAGTTTTTTGAGCGAGAGGTGAGCAGGTAATCTATACCTACACCGCCGATTATTGTGAACCTGTCGCCATGAGCCTTTTTCTCATAGGCAATGTCGACATTGGAAGTGTTTTCAAAGGCGTGTCCTCCGTCGAATCCCCATTTTATGAACAGATCAAAGAGCCTTGTATTATCCCCGCAGGAGTGCAGCAGAATCTTTTTGCCCCTGTCATGTACGAGCTTTGCAAGTTTTGTGTAGGCAGCGCCGAAAAACTCATCAATCATTTTCGGGTTCATGATAGGCCCTGTCTTTTGTGAAAAATCATCGGCATGCAGTATAACGTCAAGGCCGGCATCAAGCATGGCAATTGTAGTTTTAATCAGGTATTCTTCGTTGAATGCGATGAATCTCCTGATAAAATCAGGGTCCTTCCTCAAATATAATACAGCCTTCTCAAATCCTATGGATTGGAACACCGCATCGTGGAGCCCTATACATGCATTTCCCATGATGCAGATCTTATCCCCGTAATTACTTATGATCTTTCTGAAAAAATCATAACATTTGTGAGCCACTTCATCGGAATCAGGAAAGTATGGCCACTCTTCAAAGGCTGCCGGTGACGTTATAAGCGGTGTTTTATACATCCATGAGATGTTGCCGTGCCCGTCATCTATAAGGTCTGATACATATCCGGTGACCCGTGCGATTGTTTTTGAATCCCACATCATGATACGCCATTCGAATGACACCCAGGTTGAATCAAAGCCAAGCATATAGGCCGCTTTGACATGGTTCATCATGCCCGAGCAGACAAACGGGTCCACTATGACCTTTTTAAGATTTTTGCCCCACCGGTCTAAAATAAAACGGGACAGAGGATTCAAAAAGATCGTCTTCGGGGGAATGAGAGGCTTGCCCAGCACTTGCTGCACAGGCCATTCGTCAAGGTCTGCGCAAAATGTGGGTACACGTTCCGGAATTTTGCCTTCTATTACATCAATAATCAGGTCAGTGGGTCTCATGTCATTCTCCCTAATCTGATTGCAAAAAAATTTTGCAAGTGGCCCGGAAAATTATCCGGTAACCTGCCATTATTAAATGCAAACAGTTCAAAGATGTTTAACCCACATTTTGCGATTGAGGAGACTGTAACTTTCACATAGGTTTTTCTTTTGATATAAATTGGCTGTAAACGTACATTGTCAGGCTATTTCAACTGCATTGCAGTTGAGTGAATGGCTGATGGAGCTTATTTGGTCGAGGAAGTCCTGGAGTTTCAGCCTTATCTTCGGGTTTCTGATTGATATCCTGAGAATGGTTGAGCCTGCACTTTTGCCCAACTGTGCCGGGATGATGAACCATTTCGG